>JANFXS010000310.1 GCA_024460105.1 Anaerotignum faecicola | reverse complement strand
CAGATGAAAACATTTATGATCTATAGTAACAATGTTGAACGTGACACTATGATGCAGGAGGAGATTGATAATGAACACCTGATTTGTATCAGTGGCGTGGCTCCTGTGAAGCCGGCTAAGTACAACGTTCTGGAAATATAGGAAGGAGGGCTTCACGTCAGCCGCACGGGAGTATTTTATTATCATCTTAAAAATATCTGAATAAAAAGTAAATTGCAAGGAACTGACGGACATTCATATGTATGCTATATACGGACAAAATTGAATGAAAAATACAAACAATTGCACACCGCGTGAAGTTTAGAAACGTGAGTAAAAGATAGAAAATGATAGTCAAAATAATAGTTAGAATAGTAGTTAGAATAATAGTCAGAACAATAGTCATTTCAGTCGTTTTACTGATTACCAGATTGGACGTATCTGACGGATAATCATTGCTACA
>JANFXS010000309.1 GCA_024460105.1 Anaerotignum faecicola | reverse complement strand
AGGGAACTGCCTTTAGTTTCACCGCCTGTTTTTCCACGAAAGCCTTCTCATATAAGCATTCCTGCCTTCTGCCGCTGTAACGCACTCCAGGAACTGTTATTCCATAATAACCGCCCAATGTTTCTTCCCAGTAAAGTTCCGGTTCTCCCTGTACATCCACCCGGCATTCATGAAGATACGGTCCGTTATCGGCCTCTTCCAGACAGTAAACCAGATGTCCCCGGATTAAGGCTGCTTTGCCCGCATCATAGAATATCCGCCGATCTGCCTGACAAAAAGAAGGCTCCATTTCCAGAATCCATTCCAGAACATCCCCATCCTTCCATTCCCGTTTTACCACCAGATATCCTCTCTCCACAGAGAAGTCCGTCACACTATGCTGATTCATGGTCAGAGAATAGCGGACGCACCACTGCGGAATCCGCAAAGCAAGCTCTCCGGAT
>JANFXS010000308.1 GCA_024460105.1 Anaerotignum faecicola | reverse complement strand
GACTGTTCGGCGACTTATCCGTCAATGGCTGAAACTATACGGAGCGGCCTCTCTCTGGCCTGCGCGGGCTTTGGTTTCTGGAGCCACGATATCAGCGGTTTTGAGAATACAGCGCCGGCGGATATTTACAAGAGATGGTGCCAGTTCGGCCTGTTAAGCTCTCACAGCAGGCTTCATGGTTCTTCCTCCTACCGCGTGCCGTGGCTGTTCGATGACGAGGCCTGCGACGTGCTCCGGAAATTCGTGAAGTTAAAATGTGCGTTGATGCCGTACCTCTATCGGCAGGCGGTAAAAGCTCATGAAGAGGGCATTCCAATGATGCGTCCGATGTTTGTGGAATTTCCGGAGGACCGGGCCTGCGAACCGCTTGATAAGCAGTATATGCTGGGCGATTCACTTCTTGTGGCTCCGGTATTTAAAGAATCGGGAGAGGTGGAATACTA
>JANFXS010000307.1 GCA_024460105.1 Anaerotignum faecicola | reverse complement strand
GGCAAGAAACAGAAACAGGAACATGATATCCAGCATGTCCATGGGCTTTCCGCTTCCGGAGCTTCCCTCCAGTGTCAGAGAAATGTCCGATGCAAACGCGATCTGTCCGCATGCAGCGGACACCCTGATAAACGCCGCCAGGCCAAGTACGCCCCCGGCAATTTTCCTTATCCCCTTCATCATAGATCTCTCCCGTTTTTCTTCTGTCGTTCGTCCTGCTGCCGCCCATCTTTTTTGACCAGTGTTTTGAGCTGTTCCGTAAATACAGACGCAAAGTCCGGCGAAACCTCCGCCGGACTCTTTCTCTCATAAGTTTCCAGTTCCTCCAGTCTGGTGATACCGGCCGGAGATACTCCCACAAGCAGAATCCGTCCCTGAACATCAACAATCATCAGATAGCTGTCCCGCCCCACGGCCAGACGGTCCAGAATCTTCATATCGCC
>JANFXS010000306.1 GCA_024460105.1 Anaerotignum faecicola | reverse complement strand
GCCATGGTGGTATAAGATTCCCCGGGCTCGGAATCCTGATGGTCCGGGTCGTAAGAGCGCCAGTCCACCCGGATGTCCTGTTCTCCGTCTTCCGGTGTGTAACGGCCGTCCACCTTAAACTTTTCATTCAGGTAATAGCCCATGGACTTGGCCATCCGTACCATCTCGTCGACGGTATATTCCTGTACTTCCCCGGGACCGGTGGTCACACGGACGACAGGCTTGTCATAGGCCAGCTTCCCGTTCGATTCAAATACCTCTTTGTATTTGATATAGTTAAAGATATCGTCGATGTCCGTCTTGAACTGACGGATGAACTCCGGTGTATCCTCGTACGTCTCATTGGTAAGCCAGCTGATGCCTTCTCCGTAGTGGGGATTGTTGTACATGATGCTGATTCCCGTTACCAGGAGGATGACAAAAAGAATGTGCAGCAGGACTGC
>JANFXS010000305.1 GCA_024460105.1 Anaerotignum faecicola | reverse complement strand
GGCAGTACCGGTAATACCAATGGCATGTCGTGACACATGCTTGTATGTAATTCCCTTTCGGGATCACAAGGCTATAAATAGCTTTTTCCATACCTTGCACGGAATAGTTCTCTTCCCATCGGAACCATTTTCAATGCCAATTCTTTTTCATATGCCATCTGACCAAGCATCTTTGAAAGCTTTTCAGCCATCGGGTTATCATGGATTCTGCTGTTAACTTTTCCTGCGGTATGGCAGTTGTTGCAAATAGGAACCTTAAGACAGTCTTCATCCGCCAGTTCTCGATTTGCCGATCCGAAAATAAGGTGATGTTCACAATCGGCAGGGCGGCCGCAGAAGAAGCAGTGATCCATATCATCGGTTAATAATGATATCATTGCTTACACCTCCCCTAAAAGTTCTGTAAAGTGTATTGGTCTCATCAATACCTTTGTGTGTTTACAG
>JANFXS010000304.1 GCA_024460105.1 Anaerotignum faecicola | reverse complement strand
CCTTCAAATACGCCATCGTGGAAGTACCGTTTTCCATCATCATCGCACTGGTTCTGGCCGTGCTGCTGAACCGGAAGATGAAGGGGCGGGCCGCTTACCGTACGATCTTCTTCCTCCCAATGGTTGCGGCCCCCGCGGCGATCGCCATGGTGTGGAGATGGCTCTTTAACTCGGAGTTCGGCCTTTTAAATAATGTGTTCGGTACCAGTATAAACTGGATCTCCAACCCGAATATCGCCGTCTATTCGATCGGCGTCATCGGTGTGTGGTCCATCATCGGCTACAACATGGTGCTGTTTTTATCGGGACTTCAGGAGATTCCGAAGGATTACTATGAGGCGTCCAATATCGACGGCGCAAGCGGTATCTACCAGTTTTTCCATATCACCGTTCCGCTTCTGTCACCCACCATTTTCTTCGTGACAGTGACCAGAGTGATCGGCG
>JANFXS010000303.1 GCA_024460105.1 Anaerotignum faecicola | reverse complement strand
CTTTCGCGTCAAATTCCAGCATTAAATCGCCTTTTTTTACGGCATCTCCGCTCTTTACATGAGGAGTAAAATATCTTCCTCCCAGTTTCACGGTATCAAGCCCCACGTGGATCAGAATCTCCGTTCCGTCTTCGGACATCAGCCCGATGGCATGGCAGGTTTCAAAGATCGTGACCACTGTGCCGTCACATGGAGCGCAGACTTTTCCCTCCGACGGTATCACCGCCGCGCCATGCCCAAGAACTTCAGCGGCAAATGTCGGATCCTTTACTTCCTTCATGGGAATAATGGTCCCGCTTAAAGGGCTGTATACTGTATGAGGTACATTTACATTTTTTTCTTCAGCGTTGCCACCGATTTCAGCTTTCTCTTCCTTTTCTTTCTTCTCTTCCTTCTCGTCATGGAACAGTGACCAGGAAATGAAGAAGGCGACTGCTGCAGCCA
>JANFXS010000302.1 GCA_024460105.1 Anaerotignum faecicola | reverse complement strand
CGATAATCCGCCCTTCAAAAGGCGGAACCGCCCACATATCACCTGCCACACATATATCTACATGCGATATAACGCATACATACAATTCCCCTTCCCCATATTCAATATAACCGCAATATCCGTCAAGCATCTTAACTTTAAAGCCCATGCTCTCAGCCAAAGCAAGCACATACTCAAGGGCTTTGTTCATATCCTCGCCAAAAGGCATACCAACACTTCCCTTTTGTTTAACGCTTGGTATCCTGATAAGTTCCTGAAGCGAAAATATCATATTATCTTTTTCATTTTGTATCATTTTTTTCAATGTCATAAATTCATTTCCACCCGCCAGTCAATATAAAATTTATATTAACAACAATTATATCAAATACAAACTTTAAGTATATAGTTTAATACAAGATATTTATATTATTAAGCCGCTTTGACTTTATGCAAATAAATATGA
>JANFXS010000301.1 GCA_024460105.1 Anaerotignum faecicola | reverse complement strand
GTAAAGGAGAACAGCACTTCATCTCCCACGATCACCCTCGTGCCGCATCCGCAGCAATAGCCGTCCACTTCAACCAGGTCCCTGATCGGGCCGATCAGGCTGTATGTACGGCCGGAATTGATAAATACCAGATGTCCGGCCGCCCGTGCTCCCGCAACAGCCTTTCTGGCACTCTCCGGTACATTCCGGTTCACTTCCGAGAGAAGCGTACCATCTATATCAAAAAATAATGCCTTTCTGTTACTTGTCATTCATCACCCCGAAAACGGATACTGCCCGTTTTTTCATCCATGCTTTCTACGATTGCAAGGGATTCGACACGGATTCCATCTGCGCGCAGACGGTCTCCTCCAGGCTGAAACCCTTTCTCGATCACAATCCCGGCACCGATCAATTCTGCTCCCGAATCCTTCACCACGGCTGCCAGGCCCTCTAAAGCCTTGCC
>JANFXS010000300.1 GCA_024460105.1 Anaerotignum faecicola | reverse complement strand
CTTCGCATAAGCCCCGGCCTGCAGCACCAGGCTTACCGCCTCGGGAATCGTCATAAAATACCGGATAATATCCGGATCTGTAACTGTGACCGGACCGCCATTTTCGATCTGCTTTTTAAATAACGGGATCACGCTTCCATTGCTTCCCAGAACGTTGCCAAACCGCACCGCGACGAATTCTGTACTGCTCTTGCTGTTGCACATCTGAATTACCATTTCACAGAGGCGCTTGCTGGCCCCCATGATATTGGTCGGATTAACCGCTTTGTCGGTGGAAATCAGGACAAAGTGTTTCGTACCGTATTTCATGGCCGCCCTGGCAGTCTTATACGTGCCTATGACATTATTTTTTATTGCTTCGTTAGGGCTGTCCTCCATCAGCGGAACATGCTTATGCGCCGCAGCATGGTATACGACGTCCGGCCGGTATGTTTCAAAAACTGAA
>JANFXS010000299.1 GCA_024460105.1 Anaerotignum faecicola | reverse complement strand
CCCAAAGCGGTAATTTTATGAACGGAAATAAAGAAAAAAGAGGTTCTTTCCCCGCACCCAAAGCCTGGAAAAAACCGAAAAGGGGATTAAACACCCTTTTCGTGTTTTTCCCCTTTTCCTGCCAGCTCCTCCCGAAATCCCTTCGGTGTCGTTCCTGTCAGTTCTTTAAAAACTCTGCTGAAATACTGCGGTGTTTCATATCCTACCATTTGACCGATATCGTAGATACGAAGATTGGGATTACGCAGGTAGTCTTTCGCCATTTCGATGCGGTAATGAGTTAAATACTCCAGAAATGTCTGACCGACCTTTTCTTTAAACAGCCGGCTCAAGTAGACGGGATGGAGGTAAATGTCCTCGGCAAGTGACTGCAGCGTAATGTTTTCCGAATAATGTTCTCTGATATAAACTAACGCACGGTCAATAACCGGACTCCTGCTTTTGGC
>JANFXS010000298.1 GCA_024460105.1 Anaerotignum faecicola | reverse complement strand
AATGGGTTATGGATAGTTCCATGCCCCTTATTCTTTCTTTGCCGTCAGACAGCGCAGTCTAAACCAAAAACAAAAAACTACATAATCAACGTCGTGGCGAATCACTACATTCGCTCTTTTGTTATGTGATTTTTTATTTCAAGTCCATTATACACTATCTTGGCCGATTTGCGAAGTTTCCTAGAAAGTAAAAAATCCCTCAGAAAAATACCGCTTTCTGGGGGAACTCTTTTTGCCGCAATACACATAGTTTCATTTCTCTGTTAACACTATCCTATGCCAAAAGTAAAAATATCAATAGTTTGTTATCTGCTTTATCTGACTTTACTTAGAACTTCCCAGTCTTCGCCGCTTCCTCAATTGAAACGATGAAAGGCTGGTTTACCAGGGGTGGGGTGTTTGTGCACTATGAGTGTGCAATTGTGCATTACTGATAGAAGTTCACA
>JANFXS010000297.1 GCA_024460105.1 Anaerotignum faecicola | reverse complement strand
CAGGAGAGAAGGCAGGAAGCGGTAAAAAGAGAAAAAAAACAGATCTTGTGGCTACAGCAGGATTGATTGTTATATTTATTCTTTACATGTTCCCATTCTACATGGTGGTGATCAATTCCCTGAAACAGAAACGGGATATTATCAAGAGCCCATTTTCCTGGCTGTATACGATTAAAGGGCTGTCGTTTGATAACTTCGTGAAGGCTTTTGTTCAGATGGATTTTTTAAACGCGTTTAAGAATTCCTTGATTGTAACGGTATTTGCAACGGCACTCGTTACACTTCTGGCGGCTATGCTGGCCTATTATATTGTGCGGAATAACAATGCGGTTTCCAGGACTGCCTTTGTTTTGATGGTGGCTTCTATGATTATTCCGTTCCAGGCGATTATGATTCCTCTGGTGAGTATCTATGGCGGCAAGCTGAATGTGCTGAACCACAGAAGCA
>JANFXS010000296.1 GCA_024460105.1 Anaerotignum faecicola | reverse complement strand
CGAGAGCAGACCGGGCCGCCATTGTCTATACTGCAGACGGAGGGAGGGAGGAGATTGCCTGCGGCGACAGCAAAAAGGCTTTGGAATACGAGGTGGAAGATATGGAAAAGGCTGTGTCGGAACATCTTGTGTCAGAGAGCATGGCCCTTTCCCGGGATGTCATGTGGCTTTTAAGCAGTGTACAGAAGCGGTGGGAAGAACAGGGAGGACAGAAGGATGTACCAGTGCTGCATATTTGATTTGGATGGAACGATTATCAATACACTGCATTCTTTAAGGAAAACGGTGAATGAGACGATAAAACAGTTTGGCTATGGCCCCATGGATGAGTACCGCGTTAAGTATTTTGTGGGAGACGGATATAAAAAGCTGATGGAACGGACGCTTAAATACTGCGGGGACACAGAGCTTACTCATTATGAGGCGGCGCTGGAGGTCTATGATGAG
>JANFXS010000295.1 GCA_024460105.1 Anaerotignum faecicola | reverse complement strand
AATACGAAAACGATGTAAATCCTGATAGCCTTTAAAAGAGTACCAACCGTCAATATTCGATGGTTGGTATTTTATTGTCAAAATTAATATTTAGAGGTGGTACATGAAAAAGATATTAGATGCTTGTTGTGGTAGCCGGATGTTTTATTTTGATAGGCAGAATCCAGAGGTAATTTATGCTGACAACAGAGAGTTGGAAACAACCTTGTGTGACGGACGTACTTTGCTGATTAAACCTGATGTAAAGATGGACTTCCGGGATATTCCATATCCTGATAACAGTTTCAAGGTTGTTGTATTTGACCCGCCACATTTGATTCATGCGGGGACGGGGAGCTGGTTGGCCAATAAATACGGAATCCTACCGACTGACTGGCCGGAGTATTTGAAACAGGGATTCAGCGAGTGCATGAGAGTAATGGAGCCTGATGGACTATTGATTTTCAA
>JANFXS010000294.1 GCA_024460105.1 Anaerotignum faecicola | reverse complement strand
AGGAAAAGATGCCGGCTGTAATAAGCGCCGGTACCACCAGCGGCAGAATAATACGGAAAAATATCGAATAATAGGAACAGCCATCGATCTTGGCCGCCTCGTCAAGCTCTGTTGGAATACCATTAATAAAATTCATAATCAGATAAACAAAGAATCCCTGGACCGCAAAGCAGTAAGGCACGATAAGCGGAAGATACGTTCCGACCCAGCCCAGCTTCTGATACCATAAATACTGCGGAATCATCAGAACCTGTGCCGGAAGCATCATGGACACCAGCATTGCGGAAAACAGGAGTTTTTTCCCCCGAAAGCTGCATCTTGAAAAGCTATACGCCACAAAAGCAGAGGACAGTATGGTACCGGCTGTTGCTAAAACCGATATCAGGGACGAATTCTTAAAAAAGGTGCCAAAATTTACTTTTCCGAACCCCTTCCAGCCGTTTCTAT
>JANFXS010000293.1 GCA_024460105.1 Anaerotignum faecicola | reverse complement strand
CCATATTCTTTTCTTTTTCGAAGAAACTCCCATATTCTCCTCCTAATCCATGTTTTCTTTGCGGCTCATTCGCGTATAAATCAGAGAAGCAATCAACCCAAAGAAACTCATAAAGAGACCAACCGCGGCCGCCTTGCCTACTTTCATCTCACTGAATGCAAAGGAGTAGGCGTATGTACCAAGTACCTCTGTCGAATGTGCCGGACCTCCGCCGGTCAGCAGCTTGACGTAATCAAATGCAAGGAAGGAACCAATGACTATCATTACAAACATCAGGTTTACCGTGGACTTAATATTCGGCAGATAAATGTAGCGGAATAACTGCCATCCATTACAGCCGTCGATTCTGGCTGCCTCCACCTGATCGGTCGGCGTCTGTCTTAAGGCCGCTAAGTAGATTACGGTTAAATAACTCCAGTAATGCCAGATATCGACGCCTGCGCAGGCA
>JANFXS010000292.1 GCA_024460105.1 Anaerotignum faecicola | reverse complement strand
CCACTCCGCCTTCCACATTTCTCACTCCGCAGGCCTTTCTGTGGGAGTCCATGATAGCCTTTACGATAGACAGCCCGATACCGCTGCCGCCATACTCTCTCGTATGGGATTTATCCACTTTAAAGAACTTCGTCCACAGATTCGGAATATCTTCTTCAGGGATGTTATTCCCCGTATTAAACACAGTTACGAGCGCTTCCTCTCCGTTATCCTCCACCGTGATCACTATCTTTTTCTCGCCTGCCAGATGGTTCAGTGCATTGTTTAGATAGTTCGTCACCACCTCTTCGATCTTGAACTCATCCGCACACACATACACAGGGCCGCAGTCCTCTAAATGTACATCTGCTTCCTTCTGCTGTATCAGAATACCGACCGAATTGATTACTCCGCGGATTAAATCGGTTAAGTCAAACCGGTCCATGACCGGGGCGTCGTTGCCGGCTTC
>JANFXS010000291.1 GCA_024460105.1 Anaerotignum faecicola | reverse complement strand
AGTGAAGATAAATTCAGAAGAGTAAGAAGGAGAAAAAATCATGAGAACAATTAAAAACAACTGGAAAGTAGCTTTAATTGTAGCAGTCGGTATTATTGCTATTATTTTGTTAGGTGTGTTTTGTATACAGAGTTCCCAGAACAGAGCATTTACCTTGGAAGAGCAAGTTAATACTGCTGATTCTGACATCAAAGTTCAGGAAAAACGACGTGTAGATTTGGTTTACAACCTTGCTAATTGTGTTAAGCAGTACGATAAGCATGAAGCGGAAACATTGACGGCGATTGTTGAAAATAGAGGCTCTACCGGTGATATCGAAAACGTTACTACAGCTATCACGGCGGTGTCAGAAGCGTATCCAGAATTAAAATCTAATGAAAATTATAAAGAGTTAATGAATGAACTTTCAATTACAGAAAATTTAATTGCAGAATATCGGAGTAACTAC
>JANFXS010000290.1 GCA_024460105.1 Anaerotignum faecicola | reverse complement strand
TGCCGTTTTCGTTCCCAGCCCTGTGACGGGAATCAGCATGGCGAACATGGCCAGGCTTGGTATGGAATAGATGACGGAAAACAGATGGATCAGACCATTCGACACCGTCTTAAAATACATGGCGCAGACCGTCAGCGCGGCTGCCAGAATCAGGGAGAGCACCAGCGTAACAGCAACCAGCATTAGATGCTGTCCCAGCGCCCCATACAGTTTTTCGGGATATTTAAGCGCATATTCAATCAATGGTCATCCTCCAGAATTCTTCCTGCTCCCTGGCCGAACGGATCAGGGAGGCCACAAAATCATCCGCCGGATTCTTCACGATACGGGCGGGAGTATCGAACTGCCTGACCGTTCCCTCATTCATCACAATCACGCGGCTTCCCAGTTTAAATGCCTCATTGATATCGTGAGTCACAAACAGGAAGGTCTTCTTAAGCCCACCGTG
>JANFXS010000289.1 GCA_024460105.1 Anaerotignum faecicola | reverse complement strand
CACGCGGAGAGCTTCGGTGTTTTGGGACCGATCGCCCAGCCCCCTACCGGATCCCAGCCTCCGTTTACTGCCAGTTCCATAATTTTCGCAGCATTAAGGGATCCACTGGGAGTTGCCACACTGTAGTGCTCAAACTCATATTCTCCGCATCCGAGCATGATATAGTGTTCCGCCATCTCCCTCGGCACACCATATGTACTCATGACTCCCGGTACGATCACATCATCATTATAGAGAAGCGGGTATGTCCTTCCCTCCTTAATACACTCAATCGCTGCCTTCATGACACATTCCGGTGTATCTTTATGAAACCGGAGTGTAAATTGCGGAAGAACTTCCTTTACAGTTCTGCACGCTTCAATGGCCAAAAGGCTATAACGGTCTCCCGTCTCCGGATTACGCCGGCCATATCCGCCTACAATTACGCGTCCATCCGTTTCACAGTCCA
>JANFXS010000288.1 GCA_024460105.1 Anaerotignum faecicola | reverse complement strand
ACCGTATCTTCCGCTCCCATGACATCGAGGAACACATTCTTAGCCGCATTAGCTGCAGCGTCCTTCTCCTCATCCGTCATATAAGCCACATATTCTTTATTTAATTTCTCTCCGGCCTCGGCTACAGACTGCTTTAGAACCGCGTTATTTAATACATCTTCACGATTTGTCACCGTAACCGTAACTACGGCCTTAAACGTCTGTTCGTCACCATTTTCACCTGTTCCCTCATGACGGATGGATATCTTTCTGGACCCGGTACCGGTCAGTTCAGCCGTCTCATAATCGTAATCTGTGATGGTTTCCTGATAATAATCGGCATTGCTTCCGCTGGCCTTCATGATCCTCTTTACTTCCATACCATCCGGGTCAAAGATACTTCCTGTCTCATAGACCGTCTTTTTGGGCTGTTTTGTCACTTTAATCCCCGTCTGATAGTATTCCAGTTC
>JANFXS010000287.1 GCA_024460105.1 Anaerotignum faecicola | reverse complement strand
CATCAAAATGTACCGAGATATAATCGGCCACCGCGTAGATATTCCGGTATTTGGCGGGAGCATTTACATCGGTATCTTCCATGGCCGGCGTATGATTTTCACGCATAAAACGTATGAAATACTGGATAATATCCGTTTCAATCATTGCCCGGTAATTCCGCTTCCTGCTGTCAAATTCATCCTGAAGCCGGATATAGAGATCGATAAAATCCTTCTGCTGCTTTTCATTTAACGGAAATACCCCATAGTGCTGGTGAAAAAATCTGACAAGATTCAGGTTCGGAAACAGCTGGTCGAATTCCTTCATCTTGTCCCGCTCTATATAAAGGATAATGCGGTCATGGCCAAACTCCTGTTCACTGCCAGCCATGGTCATATGAATCGAGTTTTCATCCACCAGAATCAGAGACCCGCTCTTCACCAGATAAGAACGGTTGTCAAAGAAAAAAC
>JANFXS010000286.1 GCA_024460105.1 Anaerotignum faecicola | reverse complement strand
CTCTTCAATTCCCAGCTCCGCAAACAGCTTCGTATTATAGAAGATACAGCTTGTATTTGCAAAATCCGGGATTCCGTACACGCCATTTTCCGGATTATTGAGCGGGCCTGCCCATGCAAGCGCGCCTTTGTTGTAATTCCAGCCCTCTTTTCCGAGGAAACCGGTCAGTTCCATGAGCTGTCCATTGGCGGAATATTCGTTGAAGGTCGTCTTCATCAGCTGTACAATCTCCGGCGGATTATCCCCCATCAGCTCCGCCTTCACCTTGTCGTCATAGCCCTCTGAACCGTAAAATTCCAGATTGATCTTAACCGGATTGCTGTCATCTGCATTGTACTCGTCCACAAGAACGGGCCAGTTGGAAATCTGGCTCTCCGACCATTTAATCAGAACTCTCACTTCCGGTCTCTCCGCCGGCTTCTCACTCTCTGCAGCCGCCTCTGTTACTGCC
>JANFXS010000285.1 GCA_024460105.1 Anaerotignum faecicola | reverse complement strand
CCGTCACCATGGCACCGCTGCCGTTGAAATAGTACCACGCGCCGTCAACTTCACGCCATCCAACTGTCATCTTTCCGGAAGAAGTGCTTAGGTAGTACTTTGCGCCGCCGTCATCCAGCCATCCGGTCTGCATCTTTCCGTCCTGATTCAGATAATACCAGTTTCCATCCGGATTGATCCAGCCGCGCGCCATATCGCCGCCCTGGTTGAAGTAGTACCATGTACCGTCTAACTGAAGCCATCCGACCGCAGCCGCGCCGCTGTCTGTTAAGAAGTACTTTTTGTCGCCCTCCGTATGCCAGCCGGTTACCATGGATCCGTCGTTGTTTAAGAAATACTTTGTTCCGTTTTGATCCAGCCATCCGGTCGCCATGATTCCGGTATCCTGAAGGAAATACCATTTTCCGGACAGCTGTTTCCATCCGGTCGCCATCTTCCCGGAATTCTCATCG
>JANFXS010000284.1 GCA_024460105.1 Anaerotignum faecicola | reverse complement strand
CCGAAATGGAAGACGCTTCCGTTCTCGGTTCTGGAGTTTACCGGCCAGTATTCATCCAATTACGCCGTGCAGTTTGCGGTTATGGCTCTGACAGCGGCGCCGGCGGTGATTGTATATATCCTACTGAATAAACATATTACGAAAGGTGTGGCTATGGGAGCGGTAAAGGGTTAGGCGCGCCCAGAAAAAGGGCGGATAGTTTAACCGGTGGAACACCCGGATCAGAATGATTATAAGGAAGTACGGCTATGAAGAAGATAAAACAGTGGGTAAATCAATTAAGTGTAAAAATGAAACTGATTTTTTATGGGTATTTGATTATCACGCCGGTGTTGATTCTCATATGCGCCGTGCTTCTTTTTTACAACTATAATAAAGACCTGGAGAGCAGACTGGAAAATGACAGGAGCAGTGTCAATGCTCTGGCAGAAAGTATTTTTGTTCTCCAGTCC
>JANFXS010000283.1 GCA_024460105.1 Anaerotignum faecicola | reverse complement strand
GCGCATAGCCCTTTTCCGTGATTGTAAAGGAGACCATCTGAAGGCTGGGATTTGCAAAGATCTCTTTTAATCGCCTTCTGTCATTCGTCTCATCCGGCAGCCCTTTCAGCGCTTCAGTAAAACAGCCGAATACTCTTTTTTCCGTCGAACCGTCGGTATGTAAGATCACGGACAGACAAAGATTATCGTATGGCTTATAGATGCGGTCGATCGTCTCATAGTCAAATGTCTCCACACAGACGATTCCACGGTCCATCAGTCCGTCTGTGATCAGGCGGTCCGCAATACTGCCTATAAAAATCCTGAATATATTCCCGATACCAAAATGAACCCATACCGGTGCTTCCGTTGTCCGCTGTGCCAGTGTTTCCAAATCATAAGATGGCAGTCCGATTCCCGCCCGGTTCCATACCTGCTTGTCTTTGATTCCTTCTAAGGTAAGTTTCATCAGC
>JANFXS010000282.1 GCA_024460105.1 Anaerotignum faecicola | reverse complement strand
ATTAAATCCATTTAGTAATGAGTCGAATTTTAACATGCTAATGAAAATGGCAGAGGCTTTCGCAAGTACAGAAATTATACCTCAGAATTATCAGAATAAGCCGGCCGACTGCATGATTGCAATTGACATGGCAAACCGGATGCATGTAAGTCCTATGTTTGTTATGCAGAATCTCTATGTTGTGAAAGGAAAACCTTCATGGAGTGGACAGGCCTGCATGTCGCTGATTAAGTCTAATACTGAGTTTAAGGACGTTAAGCCAGTATATACAGGGGAAGCAGGCACAAATACATGGGGGTGCCATATAGAGGCTATAAGGCGGTCTACAGGTGAACTTGTCCGTGGTCCTGAAATTACAATAGGGGTGGCCAAAGCTGAAAAGTGGTTCTCTAAGATCGACCGCTACGGAAATGAAACATCAAAATGGCAGACAATGCCGGAACTGATGCTTG
>JANFXS010000281.1 GCA_024460105.1 Anaerotignum faecicola | reverse complement strand
CAAAGCCAGTGGGGACACTGGTTATCCCGGACAAAGTGCGAAAGCCTTCCAACGGCAGGGTATACCAGGTAGACAGCATTGGGCACAATGCATTTCTGGACTGTTCCGGCCTGACGGGAGATTTAGTGATTCCGGATACGGTTACCGAGATTGGAGACAACGCTTTTTCGGGATGCTATTTTACAGGAGAACTGACCCTCTCGGATTCATTGGTTGCAATAGGGGAATACGCATTCTATGAATGTGGATTTACAGGCCAGCTGGTCCTGCCACAAACACTTACTCGCATTGGGGAGAGAGCATTTACAAAAACTACATTTTCCGGACAGTTGATTTTGCCAGAGAAATTAAACTATATTGGCGGGCTTGCATTTTACCACTGTAACTTTACAGGAGACTTGATTATACCGGACGGAGTGACCATTATCAATTATGATACATTTGCTGGTAAC
>JANFXS010000280.1 GCA_024460105.1 Anaerotignum faecicola | reverse complement strand
AGATACTTCATATCCCTCGCCAGCGTAGCAGAATCACAGCTCACATAGACCACCCGCTTCGGGCCCATTTTAACAATCGTATCCAGACAGACCTCATCGCAGCCTTTTCTCGGCGGGTCTACGACGATCACATCGGCATATACCTGATTCTTCTCATACTCCCGCGGCAGCACCTCCTCGGCTTTTCCGACAAAGAATTCCACGTTCTCCATCCCGTTAATTCTTGCATTCTCCCTGGCGTCGTCGATGGCCTGAGGTACGATTTCCACACCGTAAACCTTCTTTGCCTTCTGCGCAAGGAATAGTGATATAGTTCCAATCCCGCAGTATAAATCCCACACCGTCTCACCGCCGGTCAATCCCGCATATTCCAGTGCCGTGGAATAGAGTTTCTCCGTCTGCACCGGGTTTACCTGGTAAAATGACAGCGGGGAAATGCGGTATTTAACACC
>JANFXS010000279.1 GCA_024460105.1 Anaerotignum faecicola | reverse complement strand
TCGAATTTCTTCGCGGTACAGGGGGTGACCGCTACGTTCACAATCTTTTTCGGATCCAGATTTTCCTGATTGGCAAAATACGTCTTGATAGTCGGCCCCTGCATACCGATGGGGCTCTTGGAGGTGGAGAGATTTTCCTTGAATTCGGGATAATACGTCTCCACAAATTTTACCCAGGCGGGACAGCAGCTGGTGAGCTGGGGAATGGGGATATTGCTGCTTGTTAAACGGCGGATCAGTTCGTTGGCCTCTTCCATGATGGTTAAGTCTGCTGCAAAGTTGGTATCCAGTATGTAATCACCGCCCAGAGCACGGAGCAGTGCAACCATGCGGCCTTCCACAAAGCTCCCCTCTTCCATGCCGAATTCTTCCCCGAGAGCTACACGCACAGACGGCGATGTGGAGAAGATGACAATTTTGCCGGGATCGTTTACGGCCGCTTTTACGTGTTCC
>JANFXS010000278.1 GCA_024460105.1 Anaerotignum faecicola | reverse complement strand
GAGGTAACCAGCGGCAGGAGCGTGGTGGTGTTAAATCAGTATCTGGGAACAGAGCCGGAAGAAGTGGAGGGGCCAAACGCCGCGGTGCTATATCCGGCCAGCGTATGTGAGGCAGGGGAAAATGCTTTTGCATATAAGGGACAGGTAAAGCTAAAAGAGATTGAACTGGTCTATAAAGAGGATTCAGACACAGAGGCTGCATATAAAAGGCGGGAAACCGCCTGGATTGCGGACGGGACAGATCCCATCCTGGATACTGCCCAGTTCCTCCTTAATCTTCAGATACAGGAACCGGAACAGTCGCCGTTTAAAGGCGCCTGCTGGACGCTTTACGACTATGATGACGAATGTCCGCGGCTGGTCAACTGGCTGTGGGACAATGCCGTGGTGGTGGCCTGTATGGCGGAGCTTATCAAAAGCGGCTGTTATCCGGAAAAAGAAGCACTGTTTTTG
>JANFXS010000277.1 GCA_024460105.1 Anaerotignum faecicola | reverse complement strand
TGCAGCAAGAGGCTGCTATTTCTTAAAAGACGATGAGATTGAGAAGGTTCGTAAGACCATCATCATCAACGGCGCTTTAAATGCCAAGATCGTAGGACAGAAAGCGCACAACATTGCAAAGCTTGCAGGTGTCGATGTACCGGAAGATACCAAGATTTTAATCGGTGAGGTTGAATCTGTTAATATAGAAGAAGAATTTGCACATGAGAAGCTGTCTCCGGTTCTTGCCATGTATAAGGCTAAGGATTTTGATGAGGCGCTTGCAAAGGCTGCTCAGCTGGTTGCAGACGGCGGATATGGCCATACGGCTTCCCTGTATGTGAATGTAAATGAACATGAGAAGATCATGAAGCATGCCGAAGCTATGAAGACATGCCGTATCTTAATCAACACTCCTTCTTCCCATGGCGGTATCGGTGATATCTACAACTTCAAGATGACACCATCCTTAAC
>JANFXS010000276.1 GCA_024460105.1 Anaerotignum faecicola | reverse complement strand
AGAATGAAAAACACCATGGAAAGATTTACTCCGGCATAGATGACCATCAGTACGAAAAGATTATTTCTCTGACCGATGGCGCTGACCATCTGGACAATCGGCACAATCGCGCTCTGAATAGGTATCATCATTGCGGCAATCAGAAACAGCGTAACCCCTTCGCTTCCCGGTATCCGCTTCCTCGCCGTCACATAGGCGCCCATAACGGATACTCCCAGCATCAGGCAGATAGAACCTGCTGACAGAAAAAGTGAATTGGCAGTGGCACGCAGAATATGCACCATTTTCTCCGCGGAAATATAATTATCCAATCCAAACCGCTGCGGCAGGGCAAAAAAGTCCGCGAAAATAGTCTGGTCATCTTTAAAGGAAGACAGTACTGCAAAATAAAGCGGAAAGATCGTGGTAATCAGCCAGATTCCCGCAGCACAGGCGGGATACTCTACGCCTGTG
>JANFXS010000275.1 GCA_024460105.1 Anaerotignum faecicola | reverse complement strand
GAGATTAAGATGCTGGAGAGGCAGATCAATCCTCACTTTTTATTTAATACACTGGAACTGATCAGCGGATTAATTCTGGATGAAAAAGAAGAGGAAGCCATCTCTCTGTGCGGAAACTTAGGACAGTTGTACAGATATAATTTACGACAGGAAAAATGGATACAGCTGAGGGAAGAAATTGAGTATACAAAGCGGTACCTGGAAATCATGCAGTATAAAGTGGAGAATCTTGAGACTTTTTATGATATTGAGGATGAGGTTCTGGAGGAAAAAGTAATTAAGGCAATCTTACAGCCTCTGGTGGAAAATTCCACGCGTCACGGTTTCCGGGATAAGGCGGGAGAGTGCTGTATTGCGATACAGGCAAAACGAAGGGGATGCGGGCTTATACTGGAGGTTATGGATAATGGAAATGGGATGAGTGAGGAGCAGCTGTGTCAATTGAACCGTGAT
>JANFXS010000274.1 GCA_024460105.1 Anaerotignum faecicola | reverse complement strand
AGGGGAAGCCGCGGCAGTTTATATATGATCGATATCGATAATTTCAAGGATGTGAACGACCAGTACGGGCACCCGGCCGGCGATAAGATTCTGGTTAAGACAGGCGAACTTCTGCGCGAAATCTTCCGTGATTCCGACTTGATCGGCAGAGTTGGCGGTGATGAGTTCGTAGTTTATTCGGAAAGCGGAGATACCAAAATGAAGGCATTGAGGCTTCTGAACGGAACCGCAGATTTTACAAAAGAAGGCGAATTACGGATTTCTGTGAGCATCGGAATAGCCAGCAGCACCGGGGACCCGGGCGAAGAGTACCAGGAACTGTTTTCCAGAGCCGATCAGGCCATGTACCGGGCAAAGCAGGAGGGGAAAAATCGGATTGCCTGGTATGAGGAGTAGGGAAGCGGGGAAAAGCGAATTGTGGAAGCAAAATATAGAAGCAAAATGTAGAGGCAAAC
>JANFXS010000273.1 GCA_024460105.1 Anaerotignum faecicola | reverse complement strand
AGCTCCGTTACGCCATAATTTTCCTCAAACATCCTGGTCAGCGGAACCACCCCGGCCTGCTCCAGCAACGGGCTGAAGCCTTCCTGGCTGATCTGCAGAAGAATCCTGTCATGATATGATTTTCCAGCCAGACTGGTCTTATGAATCTGCTGCCGGTTAACCAGTACCACCATCCCTTTTTTTACATGGTACGTCTCCCGGTCGATAAAGTAGTACCGTTCACCCTCCAGCAAAAAATAAAGTTCAAAGCTGTCATGAAAATGTTTGGTCTGCATCGTAAATTCGTAATCACGGATTACCTCGTCGATGGTAAGCCCTACCATCTTTTCTGAAAATACCGTTCGTTCCATTCCCTGCTCCACATCTCCCGTCGTTTTACGCTCTGTCGTGTTTCAATTGTAGCCAAAAGTACGAAAATACCATAAAAAGCATCGATTCTATAAGATTTATAATAC
>JANFXS010000272.1 GCA_024460105.1 Anaerotignum faecicola | reverse complement strand
AGGCATACTGTTTTTCCGCCGTCATGGGCGTCCCGGTACCAGCGCCCGAATTGTTTTGCCAAATCTTCCTGGTGCATCCGGTAACGATATGTAGTCATTCTATTATTTTCCAGATTGATGACATATTCTTTTTGTGGCATCTCCCGGACCCAGAGTTCCTTCTTCGTATCATCCCATGGATACCAGTACATCTCATAGCTGCTTAATGCGGTTCTGGTGGCCATGGGCAAGCAGACCCAATAAAGCTCAACCTGATCCTGAATCCGTTCAAAGGTGCGTTCCACATACTCAGTCGTCACCGTATACTGTGCCTCAAAGTCCTGATGAAACACGCCAATGGCCCTTTCCGGATAATGCTGATTCCGATAATCCAGAACCAGATTGAGCAGCAAACCGCTGTCCTTGCCTCCGGAAAAAGAGACATAGATATGATCAAACTCCTCAAAGAGAAAATG
>JANFXS010000271.1 GCA_024460105.1 Anaerotignum faecicola | reverse complement strand
GGATCCGGCACAAGAAGCGCATTTGAGGAAATCCTCGATGTGGCCGACGCCTGCAAATACAGCAATGAATTAGACAGCACCGGCGCAGTTATGGCAAAGGTTGCTTCCACTCCCGGTTCTATCGGCTACGTTTCCTTAGACGTTCTGGACGATACGGTTAAGACCTTAAAGCTGGATGGAACAGAAGCAACTCCTGAAAATATCAAAGCCGGATCTTATTTCTTAAGCCGTCCGTTCGTTATGGCAACCAAAGGAGAAATTTCCGAGCAGAACGACCTGGTAAAAGCATTATTCGACTACATCTACTCCGATGAAGGCACCGAATTAGTAAAATCCGTTGGTTTAATCCCGGCAAACTAAAAGCCCGACGGCTGAAACAGACATCATAAAAAGGGACGTAGCAGGGTAACAGACACTACGTTCCTTTTATCCGCATAAATGAAAGGAGCCATCTTA
>JANFXS010000270.1 GCA_024460105.1 Anaerotignum faecicola | reverse complement strand
GGAGTACAGTAGGTAGTTGAAAGCAGAATAAAGCCGGGGCTGCCGGGAATATTCATTCCCTGGCAGTGATAAGCCGCCAGATCTGATCCGCGATCTGGCGGCTTCCTTTATGGCGGCTGCCCTCGTACCCCTCTGTGTACTCTTCCAATGCGTCATACTTCTGCTTTTTCTTGTAGAAAATCTTCGATTATGGTATACTATGAGAACTTACTGAGGTATCTCACGAACTTATCGGAGTCTGAACTCTGATGGAAGCGGAGGTTTTAATCATGACATGGATCTTATGGCTTTTGGCAGCAGCCTGTGTCATATACTATGTAGTTATCGTCATTTATTCGGGTTTTACCACTTCATTTTCCTTTATCTGGATGGTATTTGCAGCCGCCTGCCTGTTTCTGGCATTGGGCTGGGAATATTATATGAAGCATAAGGACCGGGTGCCGCTCTGGCTGCCGG
>JANFXS010000269.1 GCA_024460105.1 Anaerotignum faecicola | reverse complement strand
ATAATTTTCTATAAGCCCAGCAGCGTACACGCCAGCTGGAAATAAATAATCAAACTCACCGCATCGACGATCGTCGTAATCAGCGGCGCCGCCATAATGGCCGGATCCATATGGAACACTTTTGCCGCGATCGGGAGCATGCAGCCAATGGTCTTGGCAATAATAACGGTGGCCATCAGGCTCAGCACAACGGTCAGACACAGCATTTCTCTGCCCGGATAAAGAATTACGAGACGAACGTAATTGACAAAGCCCAGAATCACGCCAACGATAACGCCTACCCGCAGTTCTTTCCAGAGCACTTTAAATAAGTCGCCCGGTTCAATCTCACCTACCGCCATACCACGGATAATCATAGTGCTGCTCTGGCTTCCCGCGTTGCCGCCGGTGTCGGTCAGCATGGGAATGAAGGTTACCAGAAGCGGGATCACGGCAAAGGCAGCCTCGTATTTTGCC
>JANFXS010000268.1 GCA_024460105.1 Anaerotignum faecicola | reverse complement strand
CTTCCATCATGGAATCCATATAGCTGCCGAAAAAGAGCTCTGCTCCCTTTTCTTTCCAAAGCTTCCAGCCGGGTGTATCTGCAATTTCCTTTTCCGGCTTTGTCATACCGGCAAAGTAATTCCGGTTCATCTCCACGGCCAGTTCCGTCATCTGCGCCCGCTCTTCCTCTGATACACTCAGTGCTTCCAGCTCCTTCTTCATCTTTTTTCGCGTGCACTCGTCAAAATACGCCTGGGACAGTTCTTCGAAATTCTCAAAATCCCCGGCAATACCGGATTTTTCCCGATCCCATCGCCCGACATGCACCTTCCGGGTTTCATACGATGTGCTTCCATCTGAACCAACGGTTAAAACACCATACCGGTTCGGGGCCACGGTAAGGGAGCCGGTTGCAATGTCATAGAGCCCTCCGTTCTCCGCAATATGCTGGATATGGACATGGCCGCTTACGTTTAG
>JANFXS010000267.1 GCA_024460105.1 Anaerotignum faecicola | reverse complement strand
AACGGTATCCTACGAAAATTCCCTCTTCGTACTTTTCTGTATCCGTGTTGCCGTTTTTATGGCTGAAGGTCCGGGCGTTGGGATAATCCAGGTAGGTATATGCCCAGGAATCCGTCATTTTTCCGCTTGGATTTACAGCGCCGGACATGATATCGGCAAATGCCGAACCGCCTTCCTGGCCTGCCTGCATAAACTGCACAATCGATTTGATATTCGTAAATTCCTCTGTAAATGCCAGATCAATCAGGCCTCCGGTATTGATGACGAGAACCACACTGTCGTAAGAGGCTGAAATCTGTGCCAGAAGCGATTTTTCTTCTTTTGTGATGAAGTAATCACCTTCCGTATCGTGACGGTCCGCATTTTCACCTGCAATACGGCTGAGTACAAATACCGCCACATCGGCTCCATCCGCCTTTGCAGCCTCCTCATCGATAGAATCGCCGCATGGAACGAC
>JANFXS010000266.1 GCA_024460105.1 Anaerotignum faecicola | reverse complement strand
GACATATGCGTCCAGTAGACCGGCCATACCGTCAATTCGTCGCGTACCCTGATTCCCTTTGCATGGCTGAATATTGTCGTTTTTATCAACATCAACCGAGGTATTTGTCAGACACCATTTCAGAATCGGATTATTGTTATAAACCACTCTCTTTTTTGCCAAGTCAGCTCCAAGGGACTTCATCGGACTGCTCAGCGTTTTCTTGCCCTGAATAACGGGTTCCATCGTCGTGAGTCCGAAGGTGTTTTTCATATCCTCCACAAAATACGATGCTGACCACGAGTCGTACCCACACTTAAACAGGTAGATGTCAAGTTCGTTCTGCACTTCTTCGAACCACTCTTTGACGTATTTGTAATGTACCTTATTTCCTGGACTTAATCTCAACAATCCCTGTTCAGCCCATAAGTCATAAGATATCTTATCCTCTCTTACGCGCTGCTCTAACAGATCTTCC
>JANFXS010000265.1 GCA_024460105.1 Anaerotignum faecicola | reverse complement strand
GGCTGTCGTGAACAAAGAGGGAGAGCCGGAGATCATCTACAGAGATACGACGGTGCCCAGAAAATCCCTGGCACAGAAACTGAGAAAAGATAAGACAGGCGAGATTGCATAGGATCCAGAGAAAGTTCGGAAAGGTGTTACAGCAGGAAGAACTGCTGCAGCACCTTTCCTTATTTCCGCAGGCAGCGAGCCAAACGGACGCGCGGGCAGAAAGTCAGATGGGCCCGTCCGTTCTGTCGGGATGCAAAGGAGAGAAAAATGGAAGATAAGACAATAACGATGCCGGTCATTGCTTTGCGTGGCATGACTGTCCTTCCTAAAATGATGATACATTTCGATATCAGCCGCAGTAAATCCATCGCGGCTGTGGAGAAGGCGATGATCGGAGACCAGAAAGTCTGCCTCGTTACCCAGAAGAACAGCGAGGAAGCAGATCCGGGAATCGATGAGCTCTATCA
>JANFXS010000264.1 GCA_024460105.1 Anaerotignum faecicola | reverse complement strand
CCAGTCTGCCGGATGGATAATGGAGCGCCAGATATCTGCGGCATTTTGAATCACCTCACCCGGAAAAGCAAACTCTTCCACCAGCTTCCTGCTGTACCGGAAGGTATTGGTCGCCATATCGCATACGTACAGATAATCATCCGTACTCTCTACCAGCGCATCATACAGATACTGCTGGTCGTAGTCAAACGCCTCCGGTTTTAAAAGGCGCCATTGGGCTTCGGACGCCGCCAGAACCGACTCTTTTCCCTGCCGCATATGATACTGGCGCTTCTGGTCATACATGCGCTCGTCCACTTCCCGCAGAATATCCGTCACACTCATGGTGTGCTCCGGCTTCAATTCTAAAATTCCCGTACAGAAGCTCAGTTCGTAAGGAATCCTGTCCTGTCTGCGCACTGCCAGCAACCGCTCTTCCACCAGCTTAATCAGTTCATCTGCTTCCTGCTCCGTCTTTC
>JANFXS010000263.1 GCA_024460105.1 Anaerotignum faecicola | reverse complement strand
AAAACAAAAACCACAGTACACCAGAAAAATCAGCCCGAAACTTGGACTGCTCGGCTTCTTCGGCCTCTTTGGATTTCTCGGATTCGTCCCGCAGTTTTTTGGAGAGAGTGGAGTCTTAGATGTACCCTTTCCACTGATATTTTTCTGCTTCTTCGGATTTTTTGGTTTTTATTACGAGGGAAAGATGTCGGGAATTATGATTGACGAGCGGTATGAGGCTAACGTTAACCGTGCAGCGGCGATCGCCAACAGAGTGTCTCTGACGTTGATTATTATGGCAGCCATTTTAGCACTCTCCCTGTTTCGGATCCATGATTCTTATGGTATGCTGAAACTGCTTCTTGCGATCATCGGATTCGCATTCGGCCTTTCGCTGTTTCTTCAGGAGTATTTGCTATACCGCTTCGAAAACGAGGAGTAGGAGATCATGGCAGAATTTACATGTAATTTAAAAAAAT
>JANFXS010000262.1 GCA_024460105.1 Anaerotignum faecicola | reverse complement strand
CTGTCGACGTTGTACTTGCTTAAGGAGTAGCGTACCTCGCTCCCGTCTGTCCGGTTCTCAATGCACCGTGTAAAAATGGAGTCGTTTTCCGCATCATTCAAATACGTATCCGTGGCATGGTAGGCTGTTTGAAAGGTGCTGGTAAGAAATTCAATATGTTCCTGAACATTAAATCTCGTGTTTAAGTAATTGATGCCGAATATTGCTGCCGAAAAAAAGATGCATCCGATAAAAACCAGGAAAACGATATTCCTGGTTGCCGCTTTTTCCAGCTGCTTTTGAAATATGGTCTGTTCCCGTGTCTGTTTATATGCCATGGCGGTCTCCCATCAAAAGGCCTGCGGAGTTTAATCCGCAGACAGATATCTCTATATGCAGTATAGCACAAGACTGCAAATAAGGACATATTTTTTAATAAACCGAGACCTTTTTTTCTGTCCGGCAATTCGATAAAATATG
>JANFXS010000261.1 GCA_024460105.1 Anaerotignum faecicola | reverse complement strand
GTAAAACCATTCTCATTAAGCCAATTCATCTTCTTATCAAGCACCTTCCAATATTCTGGATTAATACGGTCATAATCTGGAACAACATCTTCATATCCAGGAACTCTTCCTGGAAATTCAAATGGACGTCCGCCTTCATTATGCATATCTCTGGCGGTATAAGTACCTTTATTATGAAACCATTCATCAACACTGGCCGCGGCCCATGCGCCTCTTATGTAAGTACCATGTTCATCATCCATTTTTATATTGGCAGGTTTTCCATCCTTTGCCCATGTAGGAAATGCAGCAATCATGCCGACTGTATTATATCCCTGGCGGCGACGATGACGGGCCATATCCTTCATACTCATACCAGGTCCGACAGGATGCTCATCATCTTCTTCTGTCCAGGGGTAACGATAGGAAGCCAGCGCCCACCATGTATCTCCAACCATGACATATGGAGTTCCATCCGCA
>JANFXS010000260.1 GCA_024460105.1 Anaerotignum faecicola | reverse complement strand
CATCTTCATGGCCTCAACTGTCATAAGCACGCTATTCTTTTCAACCTTGTCGACAATAAAGATATACCGGAAAGGGAAGTCGAATTATTTAAGATGGCAAATGACATGTACCCCTTCCTTCCTTTCCAAGTTTGTGATATGCTTGTTATAAAACGGGGCGGCAAAAATATAAGCGGTACAGGTATGGACTTCAATATGATTGGCCGTTTCGGCGTTTGGGGACTTCAGGAACCTGAGAAATTTTATGCAAGCGGCTGCGAAACCCTCGGCCAGCCATATCCGCTTATAGAGATTATCGCGCTTTTGGATCTTACCGATATCAGCCACGGCAATGCAATCGGAATGGGGCAGGCGGATATTATCACAAAGAGGTATTTTAATAAAATAGATTACAAAGTAACATATAAAAACGGCAAAACGACAACATTCATTGATAAAATAAAAACGCCGTTTGTTGCC
>JANFXS010000259.1 GCA_024460105.1 Anaerotignum faecicola | reverse complement strand
ATTTACAGGAACAGAAGAGAACCTGGTAAAAGCAGGGGATCTCGGAACGGTAACCTACAGAAGAACCAACACAGACGAAGCGGTCGGAACGTATCAGAAGGTGCTGACAGCTGAGTATACGCCAAACACCAACTACCTTGTAACTGTCGTAAAGGGAGACTTCGAAATTAAAACAGCCTCCATAGAAGGCGCAAAGGTCAGCGCTGTCGGAGGAAGCTGGATCTATGACGGAGCAGCCCATGCAGCGGAAGCGGTCCTGGAACATGCATCCGGCTACACGGTATATTACAAAGCCGGTAACGGAGACTGGACCACAGAGGCCCCGAGTGTGACCAATGTACTGGAAGGAACCGTAACGGTATCCGTAAAGGCGACGAGAAGCGGCTATGCAGATTTAATGACAGACGATGTAACCTTAAAGATTACACCGAGGGAAGCCACGATTACAGTGGATCATGC
>JANFXS010000258.1 GCA_024460105.1 Anaerotignum faecicola | reverse complement strand
AGCCATTCAAGCGCTTGTACTTCAGGAACTCGGTTATTGTCGCCTGATCGGCGTTATCGATGAAAGTATCCCGCGCAAAGCCCCATTCCTGCCGGTTGCGCTCCAGAAAATCAATGAAGTTCCGGACCGTGTCCGTGGGAGCCAGCGGCGTTCCAAGCTCCGCATTGTTGTAGACCTTCTCGTCCAGGACAATACAGGTTCCCTTATTGGTGATCCCAATAAAGCTCATCGAGATCGTGTCTGGAGACTTCTGGGAGTATGCAGTGTCCAAGCCGGCTGAGAAGTAAATAAACCACTCTGTCTGGTGCTTGTTGTTGGGATCCTTAACAAACGCCTTAGCCTGCTTCTTGGTTATGACATGCTTAGATCGCTCGAAGTTGCTGAAGATCAGGCCGGTTGCCTTCCCTCGCAATCCCTGAATCTTGTTCTTCCAGATCTTCGTGCCTTTCGGCGTGTTCG
>JANFXS010000257.1 GCA_024460105.1 Anaerotignum faecicola | reverse complement strand
AGCCGGAGAACGCAGCCGGACTGTCACGCTCTCCCTCTATGCGGCTTCCAAGCTGCTGCCGGAACTGGTCATGGCATTTAAGCATGAATACCCCTCTATCCGGCTTCAGATCATCCAGGAGGACTTAACGAAGAACCAACCCAACGGCTGCGACTTAACCCTGTTTTCCTCCATGCAGCCATGCACACAGGATTATTCTGTCACCCTGATAGAAGAAGAAATTCTCCTGGCACTGCCTGATTCCAACCCGTTGTCCAAACGGGACAATCTTAACTTAAGCGAGGTAGCAGGCGAGGAATTTATCTGTCTTCAGCAGGGAAAGAGTTTAAGGACCATCACTGATACTTTCTGCAAGATAGCCGGCTTTGAACCCTCTGTCGTGCTGGAGAGCGACAGTCCTGAGACGGTCCGCGAACTGATCCGGGCCGGTATCGGCATCTCCTTCATCCCTTCCATTAC
>JANFXS010000256.1 GCA_024460105.1 Anaerotignum faecicola | reverse complement strand
CGCCACGCTTAGCCATGGTGTATGTCCTCCTGTTAATCTTCTATTATAATATCCATGTGAATATTTTCTTTTAATTCTTCATCACTGACGTAAATGGTATCGAGGCGTTCGCCTCCGCCCCGCAGTCTGGCCTTAAAATAAATTGATTTTTGATAATGCTCTTCCACATACCGCTCGATGTCTCCCAGAGTCGTCGGACGGCTGCCGATAATAAAATTACTCTGATCCGTAAATACAACGCAGAGACAACTGTCTCCCGCCGGTTCCACCACCGTATCCCGGAAGCTGGCCCGAATTGGGCCGCCCAGATCTTTTACAATCTTTCCCCATTCATTGCGGACAAGATTTAAATCCTCCAACTGAGCCTCGGGAAGCACAACGCGTTCCGCAGGCGTCAGCGGTTCAGACGGGGCACCATTGCCGCCCATTCTTCCATTGTCCCCGGCTGGTACGGAGTCCG
>JANFXS010000255.1 GCA_024460105.1 Anaerotignum faecicola | reverse complement strand
GCCGGATTTCTGGGGCTGGCGCTGATTGAAGAACTGGGGCTGAAAAGTCAGGACAAATGAGGAAGGAGCGAAGCAGGATGCTGGCTGGATTAGAACAGGACTGTGTCTGGCTGGAGGAAGCCAGGCAGAAGCTTATTGAAAAAATGGAATGGGTAAGCCGCGCTTCCGCCGGTAAAATTCCGTATACCACCGTAAACGGACGACACGACGACCGCTCGGATAACTCTGCTGATTGGGATATGGGAAACGGAATCAACTGGTGGACCAATGGATTCTGGGGTGGTATTCAGTGGCTGATGGTTCAGGCGACGGGAGATGAACGTTACGTGACCATTGCCCGTGAAACGGAGGGGAAGCTGGACCGGTGTTTTGAACTGTACGAAGGGCTTCACCACGACACCGGGTTTATGTGGCTGCCTACCGCGGTAGCGGATTACCGTCTGACCGGAGACCCTCTTTCA
>JANFXS010000254.1 GCA_024460105.1 Anaerotignum faecicola | reverse complement strand
AGGAGTATCGCCGTTCCCGTTAGCGGCGGAAGCGTAGACGTGGCTTTGGGGAATGACGATACTCCTTACCGCTCCGCCGTATGTTATTAATTCAACGGAAAAACCGTTCTTATCGGTAAGCCTGTACAAATCTACCGCCTTTCCATCAGGCGTTGTTCCAAATGGTTTTTTTATTATCTCAGCCATATTCCCTCCATTTGTCAGTCTTTCGTATATAAAAATTAAAGCAGAAGGACGGCCGCGCCGTATATGCCCGCATCATTGCCCAGCGACGCTATTTTAAATTTGGCGTTCCTGACCGCATGGAATGAATATTCCTTATAGTATTTTTCTATAAATCCGAGTATAAAATCTCCCGCTTTCGACACGCCCCCGCCTATTATATAAACTTCCGGATCGCATATTTCACAGGCATGGCTTAAACCCAGGCCGAGCGCATATCCCTTCTTTTCCATAACAAG
>JANFXS010000253.1 GCA_024460105.1 Anaerotignum faecicola | reverse complement strand
CCAGAATCTCCTGTTTCTCATCTCTGGTGTTATATGCTTTTAAAAGTATTTCCCCATTTTGAAAATCGGAAAACTCGATATCGTCGTAAAGATCATACTCCCGATCCATTAGCTCGTGGCCATTGATTCCCTCCGGCTCTGTAAAAGGATCCTCAAAGTCGAGAATCATGACATCATTTGGGCAGGCCCAGAAACAGCCTGTCACCGCCAGAAGGCCGGATTCTCTGTCATACACTGCATCTGTCCAGATAAAACTCTCCTGAAACCCTTCCTGTTTATCCGGCCAGACGCATGCCGGCAGATAGCGGAACACCGCTCCCGTCTCCACACAGAAAATACTGCATCCGTATAATCCTCCCGGAATACCAGATACCTCTTCCCATTCCGGTGGTGAATCAGCCGGCAGAAATCTCCGTCATCATCCAGATTCGTCCAGCTTAACAGAACGGTTCCGTCCTCTC
>JANFXS010000252.1 GCA_024460105.1 Anaerotignum faecicola | reverse complement strand
ATCTTAAATCATAATTGGGAAGAGATTGAACATGATCGGTTTAATTATCTATGTCCAGTAGTTGATATTGATTTGCTAATTAAAAGTTTTTCACGATTATATGGCAAGAGTTTAAATACAGCAGCTAAGCTGGTGGAGTGGTTTATATATTATCCGCAACGCGGGAAAGAGGGCGATTTATTCTCAAAACCGTTGGTTCAAATAAGTGGTAAAAGGGTTTTATTTGCCCCTAATTTGATTCGGCAAATTAATATCACCCGAATGCTTGAGCAGATTATGCTGGATTATAAAATAAAGCGGGCGGCAATTGGAGATGAGTATGAATCTTATTTAAGAAATAAATTGTCACAGTCTTCCTTATGGAATGTCTATGCAGATAAAATAGAATTTAAATCATCTTTAGGAAATACAGATTTTGATGTTATAGCTTTATTTGATAATCATGTTGTGATAGTTGAAATA
>JANFXS010000251.1 GCA_024460105.1 Anaerotignum faecicola | reverse complement strand
AACATCCCGGAACAGCTCCTCGCCAATACTCAAACCGTAAGGAATCATACCGTATGCAGCCTGATCCTTCTTCATAACGTTCTTAACCAGCGATTCTCTGTCCAGAGCGATAGAGAATGCATACGGATTTTTTCGTTGGTAAAGATCCCATCCGGATCCTCGTTATTAAAGCAGATATAACTGTATCTCGGCTGCGGTCCCTCTAAAAGCTGTACCTCGCCTCCGTCAATTTTGGCCTTTAATGTATCCGCGTACTCACTGCGGACCTTTCTCAAGATATCGAGCTGGCCCTGATTAAACATCTGCTCTCTTGTATTCTCGTCCTGTGCCAGCACCATGTTGACTGTTTCCAGTTTTACATTTGCCGCATCCCAGTAATTCGGATTCTTCTTCAACACAATTTTGGAACCGCGGGTCCACTCTGCCGCGTAGAATGGTCCTGAACTGCTGAGTTCCTCTGCC
>JANFXS010000250.1 GCA_024460105.1 Anaerotignum faecicola | reverse complement strand
AGTCTCATGCACGAGGAGGAATTTAAGGCGCTGGGCAATGGAAAGATCCTGTTTAACACCTCCATTGGGCCTGCCTTTGAAGCGGAAGATTTAAAGAACTGGCTGGATGGGGGAAATAATTACTTTGCCTGTGATACAGCCGGAGCCATCGGCGATCCGACGGGAGAGCTTTTAAACCACCCGAGAGTGTTCTGCACGAATTATTCGGCTGGAAGGACGAAGCAGGCGTTTGGACTTCTGAGTGAGAAGGTGCTTTATAATATCAGGGAGTATTTGGGGAATGCAAATGCATAGTCCCGGATAAAGCCGGACAAACAGACATATCCCAATCAGGCGGCGGACCGGGCAGGAAGTAAACGGCAATTGATTGGCAGGATTGTGATATAAAAGGGCAGAAACGGGATAGTGCTTTGCGGGGAAACAGATTATAATGATACTTACAGAGACGAAGCGGAGATGAAC
>JANFXS010000249.1 GCA_024460105.1 Anaerotignum faecicola | reverse complement strand
AGATGGAGCTTTTAAGAGAAATGATCCAGTATTCGATCCGCTGTGGAGATGTATATACGAAATACAGCAGCTGCCAGTTCCTGATTATGGTGACGGATTTATCTGAACCGGAGGCTGATATGGTTGCGAACAGAATTACGGATGCTTTCTACCAGAAGCTTGGGGGAGATGCGGACCAGGTGCTGCTGCACCATTGCTATCCCTTAAAAGCCGCAGAAACAACGGCAGCCGGAAGTGAAGGCTGAACTGTTACGATATGACAAATATTTGTCATTCAGCAGTTGCAAGATATCCGTAAATCATGTAGAATATAGAGTTGTGAGAAGATAATTACCATTATATAGAAAAAACAAGATAAGGAGATTAAGATATGAGCAAGAAACCAGTAGTACTTATGATACTTGATGGATACGGCCTGAATTATAACTGTGACCACAATGCAGTCTGCGAAGGCAGAACTCCG
>JANFXS010000248.1 GCA_024460105.1 Anaerotignum faecicola | reverse complement strand
CGACAGGGTTCCTGAAAGCGGCTTGTAAACGAGATCATGTTCGACCTCAGACCATGCATGCATCAAAACAGACGCCACCTGAATCTCGATTCGCGCGGTGGCGTATTTTTGCTGCGTCTTGTCTAAGGATTCCTCCTTCATATGGGCGCGGTAATGGTTGGCCCAGTAGCCGGAAAATCGTTTGTTGTAGGTAGGCGGCTTCGACTGTTCCGGGAATTGCTTCGTCTCAATGATGGTAAATAAATCAGCGATCAGGCTGTTGGCCTTGTCGCGGTCTCCGGGGAAGTAGAGAGACACCCGGACGCCTGATAAATCCGCAATATCCTCGTAAATCTCCCTCATATTTTTATAAGGAACCGTCCGCCGGCTGTTCCTTCTCTGTACCTTGCTTTTTAATCTGACAGGATTCTTGGCCCTGGAAGTCACCATGGCACGGATACCGGCTGCCTGAAGGGCGGATTCCA
>JANFXS010000247.1 GCA_024460105.1 Anaerotignum faecicola | reverse complement strand
GCCACCATGGGAATCTCCTTATTCAGTACTTCATCCATAAACTCCAGATCGTCATCCTTCTGCGTGAGCACGATAATCCCGTCCAAAAAAGAGGGGTTCAGCGTCCCCGGCTCATGCATATCGATACCTTTGACAATGACATTATATTTGCTTCCCACCACGCTGTAAACCCCGGTCAGCACATCGTGAAGAACAAAGGGGGAACTCATCTTGCTGATGGTAGAGAAATAAAGTCCAATCACATAGGACCGCGACATCTTCAGCTGAATCGCCGCCTGATTCGGCACATATCCCATCTCTTCTGCAATTTTTAAAATACGTTTCTTTTTATCGGATTTGTCCGCGTTCGGATCGTTTAAGGCTCTGGATACCGTAGAGTAAGACACCCCTGCTTTTTTTGCCACATCCTTAATTGTAACTGCCATATCCCACACTCCCTGCCATAAATACGTAATAGATTTAGT
>JANFXS010000246.1 GCA_024460105.1 Anaerotignum faecicola | reverse complement strand
CGACGCCTATGCCCAGATTTTCACGGACAGCCTGGACGATCACGTCAGAATTGGTGCTGGACCACAGCGGAGCGGCGGTTAAGTTATGCAGGGTCAGAGCGCAGTCAAAGGCGTCCCGGATTGTACAGCCCTCCTCCCGCAGGATGAGAGGCTCTTCCAGGAGGCGTTCTAAGGATACGGGCTGACTGGTTTGCCGGGCAAATGGATGGTCGGGAGCGCAGATGACGGCCAGCGGGTAGGAGGAAAATGGGATTTTCTCCAGCTGCTCGTCGGGGACCACACCCTCGATCAGACCGATATCCAATTCGTTTCTAAGGAGAAGCTGAGCAATCTCTTTGGAATTGTTCACAGTGACTTTTATGACGGACTCCGGATTGCTTTTCATAAAACGGGAAATCACACCGGGGAGCAGGAAGCTGGCCAGAGTCACGCAGGAGCCGACCCGGAGCGGAGTCTGGCGGTTT
>JANFXS010000245.1 GCA_024460105.1 Anaerotignum faecicola | reverse complement strand
CCAAGGAACTCTATGCTTTCACTTTCCGGTATCATGTAGTCGCCATTAATCCCTTTCAGGAATTCCACAATCCCTTCTTCAATTTCTGGCTGCATCAGACAGTTAAACTCTCTGTTTTTAAATGTAATTTTCAATTTTACGTCTACATCAAAGTCCCTTTCCTTATCAAGCTCTGCTCCCATGCTTTACCTCCATATTCTTTTTTCGTTTTTATGGTGTTGTTTTTATCCATTTTTCACTGTCTAAATCCCATCACCCAATTTCATTTATATCACGTAAAAAGGCCAGCCAATTTTTCGTCGGCTGACCTTGAATTTTTCCCATATATCACTCAAATACCTTCCTGCATCTGTGGAAGGGGCTAAAAATCGGGGCTAAAAACGGCCATTTTTTGCCCTGTTTTTTGCTCGATTTTCGCTCAAAAACCACTATATCTTGTGGTTTGAACCTCTATTTTTTCTTAA
>JANFXS010000244.1 GCA_024460105.1 Anaerotignum faecicola | reverse complement strand
CATGGTTTTGGCAGCCTCTTCCGGCGTTCCCGTAATGAAACAGCCAAGAATCGCCTGCCCGAAGACCAGCATGACAGCCGCGATCACCGCTGAGGTGAGCATGGCTAAAAGAAGGCCTGATTTCATCCCCTGCCTGATTCTCTTAATCTTCCCGGCGCCCAGACTCTGGCCCACATAGGTCGTCATGGCATAGCCGTAGGAGGTTGCGGCTATTTCCAGAAGTCCGTACAGTTTGTTGGTCGCCGTAAATCCTGCAATGAAAAGGACTCCGAATCCATTGACCACCGACTGCACAATCATTCCGCCTACCGCAATGATTCCGTTCTGAAATGCCATGGGAAGTCCCAATACCATCAGTTTTCTGCAGAGATACGGTTCCAGATGAAAATCCGTCTTTTTAAAAGAAAGAATCTGTACCTTCAGCAGACTCTTCAGACAGTATAAGCTGGAGCAGGCCTGCGCGAT
>JANFXS010000243.1 GCA_024460105.1 Anaerotignum faecicola | reverse complement strand
CTACTTCCGGGAGGCCGTCCTGCCCCTTGATCCAGCTCTGGAGGCCGCCCTTACTACTGTGGGCCCCAGGCCGGATTTCAAGCCCTGCCCCATCTGCGGCGGGGCCGTGGCCCCGGACAGGCGGCAGGCATATTGTTCAGAGGCTTGCGCCTTAAAAGCCCACCGCCGCCAACAGCGGGAATATATGCGCCGGAAACGGGGGTGATCTGTTGACAATTAGCCCCCGGAAAACCCGCTGATTTCAAGGCTTTTTGGGGCCGCTTTTGGGGCGGGCCGTAGTTTTATATGCCCGGCCCTGGAATGGCCGAAATGTTGTCAACATGGAAAAACGGGACTTTGGGACAAAGTGTCCCGAAGTCCCAGGCTGTTATGCTTGAGGAGGTGTCTATGGAAAAACAGAAAGACCAGGAATTTGCACATCTGGAGGTCAAACGTCTTTGCGGCGTGTTCGGCGCGCCCCTGCCC
>JANFXS010000242.1 GCA_024460105.1 Anaerotignum faecicola | reverse complement strand
TCCGACAAGGATATAATCAATTCCGTTTTCCGTTATTCTTGGTTTCAATTCGCTCATGTTCCTTACCTCCTGTGGAAGTAGGCTCGTCTGGTACTAACTCAATCACATCAGTAATCTCACAATTCAGAGTTTCACAGATACGGGCTAATGTATCCATGCTGATGTGCTTTCCCTCTTTGCTCATGTTGGCAATCATATTTGTTGTCATACCAGCAGCAAGCCTTAAATCCTCTTTTCTCATATCACGCTCTAACAGTGTGTGCCAGAGTGGTTTATAGCTGATGTGCATATTGTTTTCCTGCCTTTCTATCCATACCACCGGGGCGGTTGCCCCGGCAGGAACTTTTCTCTTATTATAATTATAACACCAATCTTGTGAAATCACAATTTATTCTTGTAGCCTGCCGCTGATACCATCTGGATTGCGCATTCCCTTTCTTTTTGTTCCCTTTAATTAGCCATGAA
>JANFXS010000241.1 GCA_024460105.1 Anaerotignum faecicola | reverse complement strand
GCCTCACTTCCCGCCAGTCGGAAGCCTTCGCACACTGTTCCCTGACAGCCCCCACAAGACGGATAAATTCCGGATTCTCAATATAAGCGAGCCCCGCGTCCAGAAGCCTGTCGATATCCTTCTCCACAAATGCCATTGACTCCATAACCGCCAGATAAACCGCCGCGTCGACTGCGATTCCGTCATGGCTGACGCTGGCTGCTTCCCTCGCCATCTTAGCCGCACGCTCCGGATTCCCCGGATTTGCCATGGCCTATGTATCGATAAAAATCTCCGAACCGATCTGTTCCGCCATGCTCCGCCCGTTTAGCTGGATGGAACCGCTTTTGGGAGCCCTGATGCCATTTTTCAGACGGAGATATGCGGTATGCTCCGTGCTCCGTGAAAGGCCGCCCCACCAGAGGATGGTCTCATTTTCAATGATATAGTTAAGCCAGCTGTCCCCGATCTGCTCCGCCCGGATCC
>JANFXS010000240.1 GCA_024460105.1 Anaerotignum faecicola | reverse complement strand
CATAAAAACGGATATTCTGACGGGTGATGCCTGTCAGCTGTTCCACCTCTTTAATCGTCATCGCACTCCGCCTCCTTTCAGCCTCAGAATAAGGGGTATACAGGGTATAATGTCAAGACTTATATGAGATTTTCCTTTATATTTTCTTCCATATGAGCAAATTGAACCTGCATTCCTAATGCGCGGTAAAAGGAAACCGCGCTTTCGTTAAAGTTCCAGACTGTCAGTTCCACACTGGAGGCTCCAGACAAAGCTGCGGTCTCTTTAACTTTTGCATACAGCATACGGCCTATTCCCTGACGACGAAAAGATTCCGATACAATAAAATCTTCTATATACAGAATTTTCTTTTTGCGGAGCAGCGGGGAATCCGTTTCGGTCAGTTTTGCAAAACAGAGACCTGCTGTTTCATCACCAATGGTTTTGGCAGTAAACAGAAAAAATGAGTCATTTTTCTGCATGGCC
>JANFXS010000239.1 GCA_024460105.1 Anaerotignum faecicola | reverse complement strand
AGGGCCAGGCCAATCTGGGGAACAAAATTAAACAGCCATATGTGAATGTTGTTGCCGAACGCTTTTTTAAATGAAGGATTGGTAAGCACCGTTTTAAAGTTCTGAAACGGATCTTCCAGAAAGTTAAAATCCACGGCTCCCATTCCCTTAAAATCCGTAAATCCGATCACCCCGGTAAAGATAATGGGATACAGGGAAAAGATCAGAAATCCCAGTACAAACGGAGCACAGAATATGTAGCCCCATTTCGCATATCTCAATCGTTTGCGTTTCATCGTTATTACCTCCCTGTAAAATCAGGGAGGACAGAAACTGCCGTCCTCCCCATGATGGTGTTCGATATCGGGTGCTGTATTTCTGATACAACGCCCCGCCGCTTACTCCACAATAATATCCAGATTATCGGCCACCTGCTGTTTAAAGTCTGTGATTGCCTGTTCTCTGCTCTTATTGCCGGCAGTATAT
>JANFXS010000238.1 GCA_024460105.1 Anaerotignum faecicola | reverse complement strand
CAAGCTTCTGGCTCGTGTTGACGCCGGGTACGGCTTCCACGTAGAACGCGATTCGCTCTACCAGGAACGGAACCTTACTGTATCCCAATACCATAACCGCAATCGACCATACCTGTATGGCAGCAATCAGTCTCATAATAATTGACGTGGTAATAGACGGCTTTAAGATTGGAATCACAATATCCTTAAAGGTCTGCCATTTATTAGCTCCGAATAAGTAAGCCGCCTCTTTTAACTCTCTCTGTACCCCCTGAAGTCCTGCAATTAAAATAATCATGACGGAAGGGGTTACGGTCCAGGTGTCGATCAGGATGATCAGGAAGACTGCGGACATTCCCTCCGCCCCCATAAAGACAATAGGTTTGTCAATCAGGTGTAATCCGATCAAAACGGTGTTGATCCAGCCATCTCTGACCAGTCCCGTTTTCCAGAGAATCGCCACTGCGGTCGGGGTGATGGCCATGGG
>JANFXS010000237.1 GCA_024460105.1 Anaerotignum faecicola | reverse complement strand
CAACATTGCATTTAACAGCAGCGCAAAGATAATGGGGATTGGAAATGAAACTGCGAGACTGTATAAGGAGATCACCAACGTATTTTTCATGATAATCGGAAATTTGTATGAAGTGAAAAATTTGATAAAATTATCAAATCCTACCCATGCACTGCCCCAGATCCCCTGCCTCACATTATATTTTTTAAATGCAATCACCAGTCCGCCCATCGGGACGTATGCAAACACCGCAATGTAGATCAGCGGCAGTAAAAGCATCAGGTACAACTGCCATCGGGCGAGAAGCTGTCTCTTTAAATCTCTCTTTCCCGTGATCGGGCTGTCTTTTCTGTTTCCTGCCACAATCAGATTCCTCCTTTTTGTATTACGGCCTGTTTGAAAACAATATTCAAACAGGCCATGTTTTGTCTATTCTACAGAACGGTCATAAGCCGCCTGGGCGCTCTTTTGCCACTCATCGAGTCCC
>JANFXS010000236.1 GCA_024460105.1 Anaerotignum faecicola | reverse complement strand
CTTCCCAGAAAAAAGACTACCGCTTCAAAATCGGCACGATTGGGGAAAAGAAACCGGAGGACTGGGTTGTGGTTGAGGGACAGCACGAACCGCTGATTGACCGCATGAGCTTTGATATTGTGCAGAACAAGCTGAAATCCCGCCAGCGTCCGGGGCAGACCAATGAAATCAGCCTGTTTGCCGGACTGATAAAATGCGGCGAGTGTGGGAAGTCGCTGACGATACGCTACACAAACGCAAAACATCCCCAGCGGATTTACTCCTGCAAGACCTACAATGCCTTTGGAAAGAACCACTGCACCCAGCACCGGATTGACTATGACACCCTTTACAGCCATGTGCTGCGGAAAATCCGGGAATGTGCCAGAGCTGCCCTGATGGACGGGGAAGCGGTTGCTGACCGCCTGACCAATACCTGTGAAGCCGAGCAGCGGGAACAGCGGGAAGCAATGGAACGCTCCCTTACA
>JANFXS010000235.1 GCA_024460105.1 Anaerotignum faecicola | reverse complement strand
ATCACTCTTCTGACCACCCGGCGGCCCTTCTTATCCTCTGTATGGTGGAATTCGCCTTCCACCAGAGCCGTCTCCTTATCGAGCCCCAGCTCTCTCGCCTTCTTTTCAAAACGCGCCCGGTCCTCATCCTTAACCTGAATCGGGGTATGTACGGCATAATGGCACAAGTTCATGTAAAATGGCTTCCTGCTGCCGCAGGCCTGCCGTTCTCTCAGCAGACGGACCGCCTCATCTGTGATCCTGTCTGTTAAATACTCTCCTTCCGGTCCCTCAGAAAGCGTCTCGATTCCATAGGGACTGAAGTACCCGTCATGGGGATGGCCCCAGGAACAGCCGCCTATATTGACATCAAAGCCGAAATGTTCCGGGTAAAACTCTCTTCCGCCCAGATGCCATTTTCCCACATGCCACGTATCGTATCCCGCATCCTTTAATGCCTGGGCGATCGTATATTCCCCCTCCGGCAG
>JANFXS010000234.1 GCA_024460105.1 Anaerotignum faecicola | reverse complement strand
ATCTTGACATCCTTCATTGCCTGAAGTACCGCATCCGCGTTTTCTCTCGGCACTTCCACAAATGTATACTTATCGTACATATCGATGCTTCCGACCATCTTGCCCGGCATGCCTGACTCGCCTGCGATGGCTCCCAGGATATCTCCAGGCTTCACATTCTGGTTCTTTCCGATATTGATAAACAGACGGGCCATATCCTCACGGCCGCCTTCGTACCGGCTGTCACGGCCGCCGCCGTTTCTGCCTCTTCCGCGTCCGTTTCCATTACGGTTTTCGCCCCTGTAATAGCTGTCTAATTCATCGAGAGAGCGTGGTTCTCTCGTATCGATAATATCTTCATTTTCTTCGCCCATCATCATCTTTAACAGAGCTGCTGCCAGATCAAGGGACGTATAATCTTCTTCCAGAAGCTTCTTTTCAAGAATATTAATCATCTCACTTAAATCGGATTCTTCGATGGTATCCGCC
>JANFXS010000233.1 GCA_024460105.1 Anaerotignum faecicola | reverse complement strand
ATTTTTGCAGTAAATTAAGCTCCAGTCCCGTATCAAACACCTGACTGGAACAGTGGATATACTGCCCGGGGATTTTGTGAAATTCTGCGCCGCTGTTTTCAATCAAAACAATGGTATACACATTCCAAAGTTTTTTATAAGTAGATCCCCTTTCTTTTCTGCTTTTTATCCGGCTGTACTGCCGAAGCATCAGGTCCGAGGAATAACAGGCGGCACGCTCTCCCGGAAAAGCGTAGCCAATGCGCTGAATTTCAATATTTACTAATTCTCCGCTCTCAAGTTCAGCCAGAACATCCATAATCAGCAGAGAACCTTCCGCAGAAATCCGGTTGGATTCCGGGGATAAGACCTGCTTCACTGTCACTCTCTGCTTCATAATGCAGGAAAGCATGGCAGATAAACGATCACTGTGTACATCCGGATTAAAAATCAGTTTGAAGAAGGGATCATAGCTGATCTTCAACCCCC
>JANFXS010000232.1 GCA_024460105.1 Anaerotignum faecicola | reverse complement strand
CCCATTGCTAACCCTCGTTTTTTCATAAATGTGAAACCTCCTTATTTGGTATATTCTCTATATTTATCTTATTTTTTATCATTTCCAACCGCTCCGGATCCACTCTTCCCACCTGCTTTTCCATGGCATTGGCGATGCCGCAGGCCATGGAAAAGCGAAATATCTCTTCCATGCTCCAGCCCATTCTCAAGCCTATGGCAAATCCTGCCACCGTCGAATCTCCGCTTCCTATCGTGGAAGTCACCTCTACACTGGGGATTTTTGCTTCCCAGCAGCAATCCTTTCCAGCCAGGATTCCCCCCTCTGCCCCAAGGGAAACCAACACAAAGGCCACTCCATCCTGAACAAGCTGTAAAGCCAGCTTTCTGACTGCCGTTCGGTCAGACACCGGTTCCCGCCCAAACAGTTCAAATAATTCCTGAAGATTGGGCTTATAAAAATAATAACCGTCTTTTCTCAATTGTTCTA
>JANFXS010000231.1 GCA_024460105.1 Anaerotignum faecicola | reverse complement strand
CTTCTGCCGTGTGGTTGAAGACGACATCCAGATAGACCTCCATGCCGCGTTCCTTTATGGTGCGGATCAGCGTTTTCAGTTCCCGGCCTTCGTGGTTATGCTCGCTTTTTGAGGCGTAGCTGGTGTTGGGGGCAAAGAAACTGACGGGATTGTAGCCCCAGTAATCCAGCAGCATGTTCCCGTTTACGCTGCGTTCGTTACGCATTTCGTCGAATTCAAAGACGGGCATCAGCTCGATGGCATTGATGCCTAAGTCCTCCAGATAGGGAAGCTTTTCGATAATTCCCTGGAAGGTGCCGGGAGCCGAGACGCCGGAAGAGGCATCCCTGGTGAACCCTCTGACATGGAGCTCATAAATAACTAAATCCTCCATGGGGATTGGAGGATGGCAGCAGTCGTCCCAGTCGAAATTATCTGAGACTACCCTCGCTTTATACTGAAAGCCGCTTTCCGGCTTAGAGCCCCATGT
>JANFXS010000230.1 GCA_024460105.1 Anaerotignum faecicola | reverse complement strand
GCTTAACTGCCTGTAAGAGTTTAATGCCGCAATGTTGTGTTGAATTCTCATAATTAATTTACCTCCTTGAATTACAACGGGGCAATCCTTCTCCCCGCCTGAAAAATAAGTTTATATTTTAATCGGCTACGCCCGGATCCAAGGCTTTGCCGGTTAAAAGCGTTATATTTTATGTTCTGAAATAAACCCTTCAAAAATGATCAAATTTTATTTTCTAAAATATATATCGGTTTTTAAACAAAAATAATAATACAAATACAATTATTTTTTAATCTTTATTTTTTACTTCGGAACGGCCAACACCCCGACATAATATAATTTTTATATCTTTATTTTCCGAAACAAAAAAGGCCGGCGTTACGCCGGCCTTTCATTGCTTTATACTTTATTTTGCACTGCCCGTTTATTATTTAAATTGATACGAATATATATATGTTGCCTGTTACTTTAATATAACCGCATCGATAATA
>JANFXS010000229.1 GCA_024460105.1 Anaerotignum faecicola | reverse complement strand
CCAGAAGCGCGGAACGCCCGGCAGCCAGTGATTATATCAATGCAGTATTTGATGATTTTATGGAATTCCATGGAGACCGTTACTTTGGCGACGACGGAGCCATCGTGGGCGGCATCGCCTCCTTCCGCGGCATGCCCGTGACCGTCATCGGACAGGAAAAGGGAAAGAATACAAAGGACAATATCAGGCGCAATTTCGGAATGCCATCCCCCGAAGGATACAGAAAAGCGCTGCGCCTGATGAAGCAGGCGGAGACCTTTGGCCGTCCCATCATCTGTTTTGTGGATACGCCAGGTGCGTTCTGCGGACTGGAGGCAGAAGAGCGGGGCCAGGGAGAGGCGATTGCCCGGAATCTGTTTGAAATGGCCGATATCACCGTTCCAATACTTTCCATCGTAATCGGAGAGGGCGGAAGCGGCGGTGCGCTCGCAATGGCGGTGGCCAATGAAGTCTGGATGCTGGAAAATTCTA
>JANFXS010000228.1 GCA_024460105.1 Anaerotignum faecicola | reverse complement strand
CGGAATCGCAGGCTCGCAGACAGAACAGCGGCCGGTCCGACGGAAGGCAGAGAGATGGAAGACAGGGCGGTATCATACAGGAAACGATAAGTACAGAGTCCGGTATGAGCCCGGCAGCTGACGAGATGCAGCTGGGAGCCGGGAATCAGAATATGGTGCCGGAAATGGTACGGAGCGGCATCGGGCCGTCAGAAATGGAAGGATCCATACGGGATGTGGACTATTTAAAGAAGAGTCTGGAACAGATAGCGGCCAGCCGCGAACGGGGAAGAACCGTAAAACAGCAGGAGGACTGGCTGAAGGATTTGAACCCCGAGGAATTGAAGCTGATCGGAGAAATTCTGCATGAATATCTCACGTGAACATTTGGAAGGGAAAGGAAAATTATATCGCAATTGGAGGGGATTTATGGTATACTGTTCCTGAACAGGCATTCTAAAACCTGAAACAAAAGGAAAAGGAGAATGATAG
>JANFXS010000227.1 GCA_024460105.1 Anaerotignum faecicola | reverse complement strand
CGGCATCCCCGGAGGACTGAATAATGACTCTTCTTGAAGAGTCCACGGGAACATCGGTTGGGTTTCCAGCCGCATCCAGCTGCACCAGCTCCATCGTTCCTTTATCACTTCCCGTTCCAGCCGTATATTTCATACCGACTGCCGTACCAAAATTCCGGTACAGCGCCTGGTTAATATTCTTTATTGTATCCGCATCATTTGCACCTGCAGTAAATGTGATCGTCCGGTTCACCCCGTCAAGTGTCGCGGAGAATGAGTACGTATCTCCATTGGTAAACTGGCTCATATCAGCGCCGCTTCCCACTGGCGTTCCCGTCACCGTTCCTGCCGTTTTCACTGTACACGCCGTAGCCAGACGCTCAATCGAATCAATCTTCATACTGCTGACTGCATTCCCTGAAACCGATGTAACCTTAATATTCGAAGAACTGCTGACACCAGTCATCGTATTATATAAGCTGCTGCTCAGCAG
>JANFXS010000226.1 GCA_024460105.1 Anaerotignum faecicola | reverse complement strand
ATGATTGTGGGTGTTTACGGTGTGCTGTTCTGGATGCTGAAACGGCTCTCCATCGAATGGAAGCGGGGCTCATGGTTTTTGGCATCTGCAGCGGTTTTGCTGGGAATTGCGGCCTGCAGGACTGCTGATTCCCTGCTTATTATGATGATTAAGACCGCAGAATTTCTGCTGGCGGTTATCTTTGTAATGCACCAGTTTTATGATGACAGGGAGTGGAGTATCGGAAAGTATTTGTCTTCAATGGCAGTCTACCTCTGCTGTGTGATTGCAGCCGCAGTCTATCCGTTTTTTCAGGGAAAAGAATTTTTCAGGAAGGCAAATTTAAAGAAGTATAAGACAGTTTCTAAGGTGGATCTGGGGCTGGCAGCGGCTCTGCCGATTCTGTTGGCAGCCGGAATGCTGCTGGGGCAGGCGGATGCGGTGTTTGGTGCTATTGTTGTTCATTGGCTGGAAAAGATTCTGAATGTATGGAC
>JANFXS010000225.1 GCA_024460105.1 Anaerotignum faecicola | reverse complement strand
ATATGAGGGAGATGCCCGGCATCTATCCCCTCCCCGGTATCCGCCACCGTAAGCACTGCCCGGTCTCCTCTCCGCTTAATACCAAGGGCGATACTGCCGCCCTCCGGCGTATGGCGCAGTGCATTATAGACCAGATTATCCAGCACGCTCCAGATTTTATTTCTATCTATCTTCAGTTTCAGCGCATCATCCGCCTCTGCCGTAAAGAAGAGCCCCATGCCGCCGGCCAGGTCCCCGTACTTTCTTTCCGCCTCCTCCATAAGCGGAAGGGCCATAACCCATTCCAGACGGTAGCTGACCGTACCGCCTTCCATCCTGGTAACTTCAAACAGATTATGGATGAGCCGCTGGAGATCCAGGTTCTTATGATAGGCAATTCCCAGATATTCCGTCCGCTCCTGCTCACTGGAGGCGACATTCTCATCCCCCAGCAGCTCCAGATAATTGTTGAGTACCGTCAGAGGAGTCTTTAAA
>JANFXS010000224.1 GCA_024460105.1 Anaerotignum faecicola | reverse complement strand
TGACTATCCCATCGTTCAGACCGGAAATAATGAAACTTACTTAAATACAGACTTCGAAGGTAAAAAAAGTGTGGCGGGTGCCATTTATCTTGATTATGAGAGCGAACCTGATTTTTCCGGCCGGCATAATATAATCTATGGGCATAACATGAAGAATGGCAGTATGTTCAAAGACATTGTAAAATATAAGGATGAGGAATATTTCATGGAGCACCAGGATATCACCGTCTACACGCCGGAACGCGAGTACCATTTACGCCCCATGTCGGTTCTCTATACGGAACCTACCGGTATGAGAAGAAAGACGAAGTTTGCCACCGAGGAGAGTTTCCAGGCGTATGTGGAAGAGATGACGAAGGGATGTTCCTTCGCCCAGATCCCGGAGAAGCCGTTGGAGCAGCTCTGGTCCTTTATCACATGCAGTTATGAATTTAACGATGCCAGGACCATTCTCTATGCCTATGAGGTAACGGA
>JANFXS010000223.1 GCA_024460105.1 Anaerotignum faecicola | reverse complement strand
AGGATTCTTGGATGAATAGGAACTATCCGTTGCTTCCCTGCTTCTGTCTTCATTCCAGCTTGCATATACCTTTTTTCTAAATTGACCTCGTCCAACCGTAAGGTAGCGAGTTCTTGCGGGCGCCAACCCATATAACATTGAATGAGAATCCAATCAGCAAATTTTACATTATCAACATTTTGCCACAAAACTTTCATTTCATCATCGGTAAATGGAAAGTGTTTTTTCTTGTTTTTCTCTATTTCAACAATAATGTCTCCAGAAATTTCAAATGTTCTTGCATAATTCATAGGAACGATTTCATACTCAAGAGCGTAGTCAAACATAGTATTAAATAAAGATTTTATTCTGGATTTTGTACTTGGTGATGGATGGATTTTTTCTCCTTTCTTTTTTCCTCTCGTTTCGATTCGAAATCCCTCTTCCATACATCCTTTAATGTGTCGAGCCCTAACATCTTTTGCGCGCATATCG
>JANFXS010000222.1 GCA_024460105.1 Anaerotignum faecicola | reverse complement strand
CCCGAACCCTGGATTCTGTCGTAAGCAGCAGTTCTCTGGCCTTTTCCATCCGTATCCTGATCAAATATTCGGAAAACGTGCTCTTATACGTATTTTTAAACAGCGTACTGAAATAGGACGGGTTAAAATGGTATTTCTCTGCAACGCTTTCCAGATTAATCTCATCCATATAATGATTTTCCAGATACTCCCCACAGTCGGTCATAATATCCCGCCCGTTTCCCTCTTTCTGGCAGTTCAGTTCCTTTCCCAAGTCCAGAAAGAAGGCGTAGAGGCTTCGTTTCAGCAGCGTCAGAGTCTCTGCCTTCTGCAGACTGCTGATCTGTAAATTAGCCTCTTTTTTAAAGTTTCCTGAGATGAGAACCTCGAAATTTCTCATGATCTGAAACAGCGCAAATATCACTCTCTGCTTTAACAGCACCGGAGGCGAAAAGAGGGTTTTGACCCCTTCATCGATCTCGGCAGCCAGAAGTTC
>JANFXS010000221.1 GCA_024460105.1 Anaerotignum faecicola | reverse complement strand
ATTTGTGAACAACATAACATATCATACTCTCTCTGTGGTGGCAGTTTAATAGGCGCAATAAGGCACAAAGGTTTTATCCCTTGGGATGACGATATTGATATATTTTTGACCAGAGATAATTATAATCACCTGATTAATGTATTAAAGTCCGAAACAAGATATAAATTATATACGCCAGGAGTTACTCCTCATTATATCTATGGTTTCTCAAAGTTAATTAATCCGCAAACCATAATGTATAATGATCAGGAAATAAAACTTGATATGCCGGAAATGGGCGTTTTTATTGATATATTTCCGATTGACTCCATTCCGGAAGGAAAGGAAACTTTAATGTTTAAAAAGGCCAGGCAATATACCCGCCGTGCCATAGCTTCATCAAAGGTAGGGTATTATTATTCCAGTACTCCATGGAAAATGTATATAAAACGAATTCTATATTACCCGGAGCATTTAATATGCCGAAGAAAACAGGC
>JANFXS010000220.1 GCA_024460105.1 Anaerotignum faecicola | reverse complement strand
CATACAGTTACATCGTTAACTGTATGTCACCCCATGCCTTCTCAACACTTTTGTCGCTGCAAACATACCGCACTGCGTATCCCTGCCGCGGCTGGTATCGCTGTTTGGCCTCTCATCTCTCGCTCCCCATATCAGCACAGGCAGATGAAATCCGGACGCAATCGCTGCGGCCACCTGTTCTTCTCCAAAATCACAAAACGGGATAAACAGAGCGTCAATTCCGGCGGTCCGGAATTTTTCTATGATTCTGCGCGTCTCATCCATATTCCAGCAGATTCCATTCTCACTGATATCATCAATATCCACAATTTCTACAGAATCAGAGAGAGTATTTCTGATCACCGCCATAAAACGCTCTTTCTGGCGAACCGCTTCTTCCATGCTCAGAAAGCTTCTCTTTGTCGGTGCCACTCCTAAAATGATTTTTTTCTTCTGCATTTTATCCTCCTATAGAATCAGGACGCCCTTTTCTTCCTC
>JANFXS010000219.1 GCA_024460105.1 Anaerotignum faecicola | reverse complement strand
ACCATCTGCAACAGAATAAAGAAAAGCTGCCAAATTAGATTTTGGGAGATGTTATACCATAAAAACGGCGGGGTTTCCTGTATATTCCATGACCGTCTTGTTTTCTGCCTGCCATAAAAAAATCCGGGCATAACGTACACGCCAAATACAGGTGCGTTCGCTATGTCCGGATTTTGTCTGGACAAATTCTATCTACATTATTTTAAAGATGAAAAGCTGTTTTCCACATTTTATTCAGATTTGTGAACTAAGATTCATTTGCAGGCAAACACTACAGCTCCAATTCTCCAATAATCTTCTTTAACTCTTCTGCCGAATACACCAGTTTTCCCATCTCCATTAAGTCCAGCGGAATATCCAGCACCTTTTCCGCTCCTTCCTGGCCGACTACCGTCGGAATACTTAAGCAAATATCGTGAAGTCCATAAAGCCCGTCTAAGTAAACCGATATCGGCATGATGGAATGTTCATTCCGGA
>JANFXS010000218.1 GCA_024460105.1 Anaerotignum faecicola | reverse complement strand
TTTCAGCTTGGTCTTAAATCCCGGAGACAAAGCGGTTTTGATCGGGGAAGAGGGAAATGGAAAGAGTACGCTTCTAAAATGGATTTATAATCCTGAACTGATTGAGGGGTATACGGAGACGCAGGGCGAACGAATCTGTACAGGGGAACACCCGGGCTATCTGCCCCAGGAGCTGCCGGCAGAGGAAAAGGAAAAAACCGTATATGAATATTTTTGCGGGGAGGACGCCTTTGGCCTGCAGACGCCCAGGGAACTGACCCATTTAGCCGGGCAGCTGAAGCTTCCGCCTGATTTTTTCTACCGGGATCAGAAGATGGACACGCTTTCCGGCGGAGAAAAGGTGAAGGCGCAGATGGCGCGGCTTCTCATGGCCCGGCCCACCATCCTGCTGCTGGATGAGCCCTCTAATGACATTGACATCGAAACGCTGGAATGGCTGGAAAAGCTGATTATGGAAGCGCTCCAGCCGGTATTATTT
>JANFXS010000217.1 GCA_024460105.1 Anaerotignum faecicola | reverse complement strand
CAGCCATTTAAAATAATAGCCGTAACCGTCATGCCTTTCCCGGAAAGTGCGCTTATGGTCCTGTCGTAATCCTCGATGACACGCTTATCAAAGTGATACGTCTTCCCATCGTACTGGTAATCAATTCCCTGTCCCAGAATCTGATGGAACGCAATGTTGGTACCTACGTGCTTGACACCCAGTTCAAACGCATCCGCAAGCATATTAAGTTCGATATTAAGCCCTTTTTTCGTCAGCGGATCATTAAATTCAGCCGTGTTGGACGCTACCGCCTCGGGATTTGTTATATAATGCGGCTCGCTGACTTCGATATATTTTGTTCCATCCCAGACCGCTGCCACGAACCGGCTGTATAACCGGTCATCCGCAGTTCCCTTGTTAAGCGGAAACTGATAGGTAACTTCTGTTCCGAACGCCGCAGCTCCCGCATAATCGAGGCGTCCCTCTAAATCCTTCTGATACGGCTTCTGCTCCACCA
>JANFXS010000216.1 GCA_024460105.1 Anaerotignum faecicola | reverse complement strand
CTTCTTGCCTATGGGATTGAGAAGCTTGGAATACGGGAACTGTGTGTAAATGAACAAAACCCGCAGGCGAAAGGCTTCTATGAACATATGGGGTTTACCTGTTACAAAAGGACGGATACGGATGAACAGGGAAATCCTTATCCGCTGCTGTATATGCATCTGAGTGAGAGAAAGGATGTACCTGTTTAATCTTCGACAGGTACGTCCTTTTAACGGCTCCCAGGAGCCTGATCCAATCCTCTGTTACTGCTGATAACTGAGTGCGGCATACGCATCAAGTATTCCGCCGCTTACCATCTTTCCGCTTAACTGGTCTGATTTCCGGCTGGAATTCAGCAGAATATTTTTCACATCCTGAAGAGAAAGCTCGGGGCGGTAAGAATAGAGCATCGCGGCGACTCCGGTTACCATGGGGGCCGACATGGAGGTGCCGCTCATGAAACCGTAATCATTGCCGGGCAGCGTGCTGACGATATAGG
>JANFXS010000215.1 GCA_024460105.1 Anaerotignum faecicola | reverse complement strand
CGATGAGATCCAGTGTGGTATGGGGCGTACCGGTTCCATGTTTGCGTGGCAGCAGTACGGCGTGAAGCCGGATGTCATGACGGTGGCCAAAGCGTTGGGAAACGGGGTGCCGGTGGGCGCATTCCTGGCCTCCGGGAAAGCGGCAGAGGCAATGGTTCCGGGAGATCACGGCACCACCTACGGCGGAAACCCGCTGGTGACAGCGGCGGCTGACACCGTGTTAAGTATATTTGAAAAGCGCGGGATTGTGGACCATGTGAATCAGATCGGCGGCTATCTGTGGAAAAAGCTTGATGAACTGGCTGACCAGTTTGACTGCATTACCGGCCACCGGGGCATGGGGCTGATGCAGGGGCTGGAGTTTCATATGCCGGTTGGACCCATTGTGCAGAAGGCGCTTCTCGAAGAAAAGCTGGTGTTAATCAGCGCGGGCAGCAGTATCATTCGATTTGTACCACCGCTCATTATAGAGAAGGAAC
>JANFXS010000214.1 GCA_024460105.1 Anaerotignum faecicola | reverse complement strand
GGATATTCTCTTGCGGGCATACCGGGATTTTACATGAATCAAAACCAAAACTGGGATATTGCGTTATATCGGAATAACCAGGGAATCCTATGCCCGGCTTACAGTATATCCGGAAAGATTGAAGGTTTTCAGATACGGTTGGATGCTCCCCATGATGATAAAAAGTATTTGTGGTTAAGCAGTACCAATAAAAAACGTGGTGCTGGCAGTAAGAGTCCGGTCAGTTTTGTTGGAAATCCATTTGACAAGACGGTACGGGTAACGGAAGGAATATTAAAACCGATTGTCGCTCATGCTTTATCCGGATACAGCTTTTTGGGGACACCGGGAGTAAACCAGTATAAGAGCCTTGAGAAGGCATTGGCAGTCCTAAAGGAGAACGGTCTTGAGATGGTCATGGAATACTTTGACATGGACAAATTCATGGATATCGGCTGCTATGGTGATTATAAGTCCTCTACTTGTGGTAAATGTCAGAAC
>JANFXS010000213.1 GCA_024460105.1 Anaerotignum faecicola | reverse complement strand
CCACGAAACGGCATACTTAAAATCATCTCTCCGTTGTAATCTGCCGGTGATCGAGGAATTTGTGGTCAAGGGGCTGATCGGGGGGAAAATTACAGACGAGCTCCTCGATAACTGCCGATTCCTGGAATTTCCGGCAGATCGGAGAACGTGTTTCCAAGTGTTGTTATTTGAGGCGAGGGAAGCCGTCAGAGTGAGAGCGGAGTTCCTGGGAACCATCCTTCCGTATTTTGAAGAACGGCAGGAGCGGACGGTGAAATACTTCCGCAGTGACCGGGAGCTTGTCATGATCCTGTTCAGTCCAGAAAAAGGCTGTTTTATAAAAGAAAGTATACAAAATATAATATTGGAACTGGTTGAGCGGCTGAATCATGAGGGGATACCGCTCTTTTGTGCTGTTGGTTCCGTTGTCTGCGGCCTGGAGCAGATCGCCTCATCATTCGAAAAAGCGGAACAGATGAAGGAGGAGCTGTTTTTTACAGGG
>JANFXS010000212.1 GCA_024460105.1 Anaerotignum faecicola | reverse complement strand
CATCCCGCACGGCCCCAGTCACCAGGATTAAGTCCCCCAGCCGGATTCCCTTTTGTAAAGCGCCGCAGCTTCCGATCCGTATCATGTTCCTGACGCCGATTCTCACCAGCTCTTCCACCGCGATGGCGGCAGAGGCACCGCCGATTCCCGTGGATACCGCCATGACCGGAACGCCCTTATAGACGCCTCTTAGGCTCCGGTATTCCCTGTTATAAGCCAGTTCTTTCACATCCTCCAGGCATTCCGCAATCCGGTCCAGCCGCTGCGGGTCCCCGGGCAGAAGCACATGGGGCGCCGCCTGCTCCTTCGACAGCCTGATATGAGGCATGAATTCTTCCATCTTCCCATCTCCTTTCCTCTCATTCCTGCGTTCACGTTCAGAAAGGGCTGTACCTGCTGCAACTCACTGACACTTTCGCCAAAAACAGTACTGCCCTTTTGTTTAAATTTACCATAAATCACCTGTCTTGTCAATCAAAAG
>JANFXS010000211.1 GCA_024460105.1 Anaerotignum faecicola | reverse complement strand
GCAGGAATCATCGGAATATCTGCATTATTACTGGGTTCATTTTCATGTTCCGGAACCTCCCGTCTATATCAATCAGACGGAGTATCCTTCAGAAATCAGCCAGGCACTGCCTGAAAAATACATTGTGCCTGAAACCGGTACGCTCACACATGGCAAACGGGTTCCCCTCCTGTATTCCCAGCTTCTCGATATATCCAAGAGACGGTATCCTGCTTCCGAATATCTGCTGCACTACTCTCTAACCGCCCTGCTGTTAGAACTGGCCGGGGAGTTTTCCTCCCGCCTTCTGGCACCGAAGGAGGATCCTCTCCACATCTACAGAATTCAGGACTGGATCCGACGCAACTTTCAACAGGCCATAACGGTTGCCCAGATTGCAGAAATTTTCCATTACAATCCAGATTACCTTTCCAGCAGTTATAAGAAGCTGACCGGTTCCACCCTGACCCAGTATATCAATTCCGTAAGAATCGAGTCTGCA
>JANFXS010000210.1 GCA_024460105.1 Anaerotignum faecicola | reverse complement strand
CACAGATAATTTCCGACTGGAGCATATGAGAGAGATCGTAATCGCGTTTCGTCTCTCCCATCAGCCATTTCGGAAAACTGGATAACCCGAACACATCTACCTCACGTGCGAGCAGAAATTCATCGGAAAGTTCAATTCCAAGCGCTCCGGTGCTGGATGCCCCCATGTAATCCGCGCTGGCGCTGTGGGTCTGAATCAGCTTCCCCGGCGCGCCGCGTCTCGCTGCATCTACCCGCCGTCTCAGCCATTCCGCCAGATTATATAACCAGAATCGTCTCCAGTCCATCATATCAGCATACGTCCCGAACCGAGGCGGGGGCACAATCTCTTCCCAGTCCGTATACCGGCGGAACCACGCCTCATTCAATTGCTCCAGCGACCCGTATCTGACCTTCAGCCACTCCCGAAACGCCCGTCTGGACCCCCTGCAGGCACATAGAAGCTCCTTCTTATAATCAAACATCGGCTCCAGGTGCGGTTCG
>JANFXS010000209.1 GCA_024460105.1 Anaerotignum faecicola | reverse complement strand
CCCGCTTCGATGTCATCCTTGGACGCCACACAGCTCTGGCAGTGGGGATATCTGGTCACGACGGCGATCCCGCCTGCTCTGGCACCCACGCCCGACATATTCATGCTGGAAGCGTCCGTGCCGCCTTTGTCAATCACCTCCGGCTGCCAGGGAATCTCATCACGCCCGCAGCACTCCTCCATGGCGGCAACCACTTCCTCGTCACAGATCACCGACGGATCCGCATACTTGATTGCAATTCCCTTTCCGACAGTATTGCTGCCCTCCAGATCACAGGGATAATCATGCGCCGGCGTGATGTCAACCGCGATTCCGATATCGGGACGGATCCGTTCCGCTGTCGGTTTGGAGCCTCTGCATCCCACCTCTTCCTGTACGGTAAATACGTAATAGATATCGTTGGGATACGTACCGTCATTCTCCTTTAATGCCTCTAAAAGCTGATAACAGCCGATCCGGTCATCTAAGGTTTTAGAACACAC
>JANFXS010000208.1 GCA_024460105.1 Anaerotignum faecicola | reverse complement strand
GGCCTTCCTGCTAATAACCCTACAGGCCCCAATAAAGCTGTGCTTATTGCTGTGCTCACAATCCCATTTGCCGCACTTTGTATGGTTGCTTGATTTATAACTTCCATACTTTCTACTGTTTCTTTTGATAACGGTATCCTTCTCTTAAATATTCCAGGTGATAATCCTGGTTCTATTTGACCACCTTTCCCTGAACCAAGAACACATCCTTTATAATCCCCTGCTAAAACCATATTCCTCGCCTTCATACACAACACCTCTTTATGTATTTTAATATACTAATTATTTAAAACTTATTATATACGATTTGTGTTATTTTTTCCACCACTTTTTATAAAATTTATGTTATTGCTCTAAAACAATCAACTCTTATTGCTTTACGCAATAAGTTAGTTATAGCCTATTTTTTGCACATTTTATCTATTGCGTTACGCAACTACCTTTTCTTACAACCTTCCTATAAAATAAGTTTTCGTATATTG
>JANFXS010000207.1 GCA_024460105.1 Anaerotignum faecicola | reverse complement strand
CTGTGGTTTCACCACCTGTGCCTCATCAAAACACTTAAGCGCACCGATCACTTCCCCAAGCTTCTCCTCATTAAACTGGATCATCGTATCGATCTCAAAAGACTGAGGCGTCTTTCTGTGACGGAACCAGTCATTAGGCTCCTGTTCCTCCAGAAGCTTCTCGAGGCTGCCGTCAAAGACAGATTCCAGGCCAATATCATCGCCCGATATCACTTCCTCCGCTCCGCCTCTCTCCTTTATGGTCAGCGTATATCCATCGATGCCAGAAGCAATCAGCTGCTTCACTTCATCCACAGTCTTCTTCGACGCATCAACCCCATTAATTGTCGTATTCGGAAAAAACACAGTGCGATACTGCTTCCCCGTCTGTATGTACATCACTGTAACCGCCGCGGCCCCCGCCACTGCGATCCCACCTAAAACAGCGGCCCAACCCTTTATGCCCAGCGACTTCTTCTTTCTGCTGCGTGGTTTCTCTCTCTC
>JANFXS010000206.1 GCA_024460105.1 Anaerotignum faecicola | reverse complement strand
GCTTATCGAAATCGGTAACCTGACCTACTCGGGTGTTCTGTACCGTCATGTTGACGCGCTCTACTGGTGTATAGATGGAATCAACGGCAATCACGCCAATCGGTAAATCTTCACTCTTGTTTTTGTCTGCGCTTACATAGCCGCGGCCCTTTGTGATCGTCAGTTCCATGTAGAACTTACTGTCTGTGCCGCCGCTGAGTGTCGCGATCACCTGATCCGGATTCATGATTTCAATATCCGGGTCCGCCTGAATATCAGCAGCCGTTACCACACCTTCGCCTTCAAACTCGATGTAGGCAACCTTTGCCTCATTGGTGTCGCTGTTATTTTTGATTGCTAAGCTTTTGATGTTCATAATGATCTCAGTCACATCCTCTTTAACGCCTGGGATAGAACTGAATTCATGCAAAACGCCGTCGATTTTTACCTGACTGACTGCGGCTCCCGGTAAAGAAGAAAGCATGATTCTTCTCAAGGAATTGCC
>JANFXS010000205.1 GCA_024460105.1 Anaerotignum faecicola | reverse complement strand
CCGGTTCTACGATAGAACCGGATTACACGTTGTCCCCAGCTATGCTCAATGACTTCTCCCAAATATTCGATGTCCGAGTATGCTTTCAGCTTATTCAGGAAACCATCAAAATCCTGTTCCTCAAAGACGATCTCCGCATTGTTGGATTTCTTCAGTACCTTTTCCTTTGGTATACTTACCAGCCAGTCAAAATCCTGCTGTAATGCCAGACCGCAGGTAAAAGCGATATTCCTTCCGTAATCCTGATAGACTTCTACCCCGAACAGTTCCTCATAAAACTTTCTTGCAGCACTGATGTCCGCTACCGATATAACTGTACATACATACTTCATATAAACGCTCCTCAATCTATAGCTGTTCTTTATTTCTGATAAAGCCTTTTGTATAGCACACAACTAAATGAAATTATACTGCTTCCTTTTTTTATAACCATACTGCCCAATCTCCATAGTCAAATGTACCACTGCCGTGATGTGATTTACCA
>JANFXS010000204.1 GCA_024460105.1 Anaerotignum faecicola | reverse complement strand
ACGAATTTATATTTGCCAATATCATCATTTCGGACCCGGTGAAGAAGACGCTGCCGGTAGGACTTCTGGCGTTAAAGGGGACGTATAATACGAACTATGCGGCGGTCAGCGCAGCGTTGACTATTTCCGCGATACCGATTATCATAGTCTATATCCTGATGTCCGGAAAGATTCAGGCAGGGATGGTTTCCGGCGCGGTGAAGAGTTAAGTGGGGGAGAGAATGGATAATCAAATGAAAAACTGTCTTGAAAATCCTGTTTTACCCGGATTTCATCCGGATCCGTCGGTCATACGGGTGGGAGAGGATTACTATATGGCCGTGTCTACCTTTGAATGGTTTCCGGGAGTCTGTATTTACCATTCCACAGATTTACAGAACTGGGAACTGGCGGCCAGACCGTTAAACCGTGTTTCCCAGCTGGACATGAAGGGCAATGACGCCTCCGGAGGTGTATTTGCTCCCTGCCTTTCCTATGCCGACGG
>JANFXS010000203.1 GCA_024460105.1 Anaerotignum faecicola | reverse complement strand
GAAAAAAATTTATTCTGGATTACGTAAAAGAGAATGAATTCGTAGACATCACTTATTTAAAGGATACGCTGATGGTGTCTGAGATGACCATTCGGAGAGATTTAAAGAAGCTGGAAGAGGATAACAGCCTGGTAAGAGTGCTGGGAGGTGCAAGAAGCATTCCCGGAGGTACGTATGAAGATCCGGTGGACAAACGGGTGAAATTTCACTCGGAGGAGAAGGACAGGATCGCCAGATATGCGGCATCCCTGGTAAATGAAGGTGATTCAATCTTTATGGATGCCAGCAGTACGGTGTATGCCATGGCAGATTATTTAGAGGTTCATGCTACTGTAATTACCAATAACATCAGTATCTGCATGAAACTGAAAGACAAAGAGAAAATTGACGTAATCCTGATCGGAGGAAGTTTAAGAAAGAGCGCCATGTCTCTGGTAGGGATCGAAGCAGTCCGTATGCTGGATAACTATTATGTGGATAAGGC
>JANFXS010000202.1 GCA_024460105.1 Anaerotignum faecicola | reverse complement strand
AGAGGACCCGACCTTCAGAGCGAAGACAAACCAGGAGACCGGTCAGGTTATTATTTCCGGTATGGGCGAGCTTCATCTGGAGATCATTGTAGACCGTCTGCTGCGTGAGTTCAACGTAGAAGCTAACGTAGGTGCTCCTCAGGTTGCTTACAAGGAGACATTTACAAAGGCTGTTGACGTAGACAGCAAGTATGCGAAGCAGTCCGGTGGACGTGGACAGTACGGACACTGTAAGGTTCACTTTGAGCCGATGGATGCCAACGCAGAAGAACTGTTTAAGTTAGATTCCACCGTTGTCGGCGGTGCTATTCCGAAGGAATATATCCCGGCAGTCGGTGAAGGTATTGAGGAAGCTTCCAAGTGCGGTATTCTTGGCGGATTCCCTGTACTGGGTGTTCATGCAACCGTATATGACGGTTCCTACCATGAGGTAGACTCCAGTGAAATGGCATTCCACATCGCCGGTTCCATGGCGTTCAAGGATG
>JANFXS010000201.1 GCA_024460105.1 Anaerotignum faecicola | reverse complement strand
CCTGATTCCGGATGTGAAAAAGCTGATGGAAGTGACCGGATGGAGACAGGAAACACCCTTTCAGGAGGGGATCCGGCGGCTGCTTACGGGGCTGTGAACAGCTGCCTCCGGCGCATGATAAACAGAAAAATATTTGACAAGCAGGAGTTTTTGTGGTATGAGAGATAAGATTTGTATTGCATGCGGGAAAGCGCTTCCGAAACGGCCGTTGATTGTTCTGGATGGCATGCCGGCCTCCGCCCAGGATATTCCTGACGCGGAAGGAAGAGATGAGGACAAAGGGATTTCCCTGCATCTGCACCAGTGCGATTTCTGCGGTCTGGTGCAGTTTGACTGTGAGCCTGTCGGCTATTATAAGGACGTGATCCGTTCCGGCGGTTTTTCTACCACCATGGTAAATCTTCGGAGGAGGCAGTACAGGGCCCTGATTGATAAGTACCATCTGGAGGGAAAGAAATTTATAGAGGCCGGATGCGGCCAGGGAG
>JANFXS010000200.1 GCA_024460105.1 Anaerotignum faecicola | reverse complement strand
ATCAGCTGTTCTGTAGCCTTATAAATAGCCCCCTTGTTATCAATAAATACCGCATCAAAATCCCCACCCTCTGTATCACGGTCGATGAGGACCACGGGAATCCCGGCCCGTTCCACTGCTTCTAACATCTTTCTGGTGGCGGAGGTCTGATAGAGACTTGGAGTTATCAGAATCCCTTTTACATTCTGAGCCTTCAGCTGCTTTAAGATTTCTCCCTGCTTCTTCTCATCATCACCCGTTTTATAAAAAAGAACCGTAATATTCTCCTCATCCGCCTTTCGGGTTACACCGTCATATACCTTTACGAAGAATGGATTAACCCGCTCCGGCATCACCAGGCCGATCATATCAGACGCCTGGGTGATCAGGCTTCTTGCCGCCGCATTCGGACAGTAATTCGATTCCTGGATAATTTCCTCGATATTTTTTTTGTTCTTTTCGCTCACGTAGCCGGATCCGTTGATCACTCTCGATACCGTAGCTAC
>JANFXS010000199.1 GCA_024460105.1 Anaerotignum faecicola | reverse complement strand
CACAAAGGAAGCTGCGGATGCCGTCGCCGCCTACACGGATCAAATGGGCCGGCTGGTACGGATCAATCCGCAGGAAGTCACCCACGTGTTCTTCCACTCTCTGATCGTCGATACCTCCAAAGCCTTCGACGGAGACAGCCGGGAGGGCGGCTACAACCAGATGATGACGACAAAAGACGAGTTTATCAAGATGATGCAGTCCATGTACGACAGGGGGTACGTTCTCGTAAAGATCCATGATCTCGCCTATGAGACAACCGATGAAAACGGCAATCCCAAGTTTGTCTACGGTGATATCATGCTCCCCGAAGGGAAAAAGGCTTTTGTCTTGTCGCAGGATGATGTATGCTACTATGAATATATGAAGGGGGACGGCTTCGCCACCCGCATGGTGATCGGGGAAGACGGTTATCCCACCACCGAGATGGAGCAGGAGGATGGAAGCGTCATCACCGGAGATTTCGATCTCGTTCCCATACTGGAAA
>JANFXS010000198.1 GCA_024460105.1 Anaerotignum faecicola | reverse complement strand
ATTGGAGTTCATGGCGCCGCCGAGGTAGCCGGTATTTAGATTGATTCCGCTGCGGCAAATCAGGACCGCTCCCTCCCGGGAAATCGCAGCATAAATGTCGTTCCCTCTCCGATTACGCTCTTCACCGTAATCTCTCCTCCATGCTTCTCCACAATATCCTTAACAAGCGACAGTCCCAGACCTGCGCCTCCCACGGCGCGGGACCGCGACTGGTCCACTCTGTAAAACGGCTCGAAAATATGTGAAAGCTCTTCTTCCGGGATTCCAATCCCCGTGTCTGTAATCTCCACCACCACAGCATCGCCGTCCCTGCCTGTGACAACCGTGACAGATCCATGCTCCCGGTTGTATTTCGCCGCATTTTCCAGCAGATTACTCATGACGCGGTAAAGCATGATGCGGCTGCCTGTCAGGCTGATATCCGGCGTGTTCTTTATGGTGACAGTCAGATTCTTTTTCTGAATCATCGGTGAAAGCTCATCCAATG
>JANFXS010000197.1 GCA_024460105.1 Anaerotignum faecicola | reverse complement strand
CTGGACGAAGATGCCTTTGATGTCATTACAACGGTAACCAACTCAAAGGAGCTGGAACTTCTGAAAAATGAGTATCAGGATGAAAGGGGGAAGATCAATATGTGTGAAGCAATTCTGGGAATGATCGAGGCTGGCAGAGTGGAAGGGCGGACTGAAGGCGAAGTGAAAGGCGAGGCCAAAATTGTAGCAATGATTCGGCGGAAATATGATAAAAAGAAGAATTTACTGATTATCTCCGATGAATTAGAACTGGATTACTCCTATGTTAAGGAAGTGATCGACTTAATTAATACTTATCCAGACTGGACAGACTTGCAGATAGGCGAAACGCTGATAAAACAGTAAAATTTAGAATTGTAGTAACTAGATTTAACAGGCGTTTTATGGTCATACCAGTTTTGATAAATGGTGCCTTATAAACTATATAGCATTTAGAAAAAAGGGGGAGTTTGTCTTAAACAAACTCTCCCCTTCTTGAGAATTACGG
>JANFXS010000196.1 GCA_024460105.1 Anaerotignum faecicola | reverse complement strand
CCGAGACGGAAGCTTCCTTTTTTCCCGATGGGAAACAGCTGCAGCAGGGTTGACAGTGCGGATACTACAAGTGCGGCCTGAATCAGGATAACCCGGTCAGCGCCTGATAAGTTAGCGACATTGGACACGATGATTGCCGGAGTAACACAGCCGACGATCATGGCTACCACGTGCTGAAGTGCTAACGGCAGTGCCTGGGAGAATTTTGGGATGCCGTCCAACTGAAAAATAGAAGCGTATTCTTTATTTGACTGTTTCATAGAGAGAGTTCCTCCTTAGGTTTTGGAAGTACTCCGGAAAACCGGATCGCAGTTTTCCGGCAGAAAATTATAACAGCCCAGACCGGTCATTTCCAGACCGAAAAGACAATCAGGAAATGAGCCGTCTGAAAGGCTGCTGAATATTACTGATGAATGCGAGTACCGGTTTTCCCCAGGATTCCCTCTTTTGCTTTTTCAAGCAGAGTGATGAGTGCGTTGCGCCCATC
>JANFXS010000195.1 GCA_024460105.1 Anaerotignum faecicola | reverse complement strand
CTGTCTTACTTTAATCTGGTGTTTGGTGAACTGGTACCGAAACGGGTTGCACTGCAGAAGGCGGAGGCATTCAGTCTGTTTGCCGTGAAGCCGATTGCCATCATTTCCAGGATTATGGCCCCGTTTATTGCATTGTTGTCCGTATCTACCAACGGAGTATTAAGGCTTCTGGGGCTGAAAACGGAGAATCTGGAAGAGGAGGTTTCCGAAGAAGAAATCCGCTCCATGCTTCAAACCGGCCGGGAAAGCGGAGTATTTAATGAAATTGAACAGGATATGATTACCTCCATCTTTTTATTTGACGATAAGAAAGCAAGGGAGATCATGACTCCGCGTCAGGATATGATTGCTGTGGATTTAAGCACGCCGCTGCTGTCCAGCATGGATGAAATCTTAAACAGCAGACACTCCAGAATTCCGGTTTACGAGGATGAGATTGACAATATAGTGGGAATCCTGTTTATGAAGGATTTTATCATAGAAGCGA
>JANFXS010000194.1 GCA_024460105.1 Anaerotignum faecicola | reverse complement strand
CGTTTTCATGAAGGACATCGGAGATGGTTACCTCCTGAGGCCTTAACATGACAGCTTCGTCCAGACCGGTCTTACAGTTGGTCCACATGCCGCAGCAGTACGGATACTTCCCGGTCAGCAGAGAGGCACGGTGGGGCGAGCACAGCGGATACGTGCTGACCGCGTGGTCAAATGCCATGCTCTCCCCGGCAAAACGGTCCATATGAGGCGTGCTCACATGATCCTCTCCCGCCGCACCAATGGCCTGGGCACGCCACTGGTCGGCAAAGATGTATAACAGATTCTTCTTTTTCATTTATCGGTCTTCTCCCAGAAATGTCTCATACGCCTTCTGATTGATTTCCAGCGCCCGGTCGATGCCTCTCGCCTTTAACTCCTTGATAAAGGAATCATATTCCGAATCAAAATCATTGACACCGAGGATCCAGGACTGGAATTTTTCATCTACATAAGGTTTGATGCTTGCCATGATGTTTTTATACTCTGTC
>JANFXS010000193.1 GCA_024460105.1 Anaerotignum faecicola | reverse complement strand
CAAAAATCGTGAGATAGCAGAGGAAATCACGCAGAACACATTCTATAAGGCTGTTTCTACAACATCACAATTCAAAGGTAAGTCAGATGAATTGACATGGCTCTGCTCCATAGCAAAAAACCTTTACCATGATGAAATGCGAAGCCGTCAGCGAGTAGCTGATGTGAGTGAAATCAATGACTTGCCATCAAATGAAAATGTTGAGAACTCAGTTGCAGATTCTGACATGGCGTTCCGCATACACCTCGTTCTTCACCGTTTGGAAGAACCATACAAAGAAGTCTTTCAGCTTCGCGTATTCGGGGAACTATCTTTTTCACAAATCGCTGCAATTTTTGGAAAAACAGAATCATGGGCGAGAGTTACTTATCATCGTGCAAAGCTAAAAATTCAAGAAAGGATGGATGAAAAGCATGAGTAAACAATGCGATATTGTTCGAGATATTCTTCCGCTGTATGTTGACGGTGCTTGCAGCGAAGCAAGCGCA
>JANFXS010000192.1 GCA_024460105.1 Anaerotignum faecicola | reverse complement strand
AAACGGTGATGACCTCCGGGCGGCAGGAGACAATCTGTCTTACCTGGGCCGTCGGTATCTGTACCAGATGCCCTGCATTTCCGATCGGAATCCCATGCTCCATCATTACGGCGGCCTCTTTATAGTCAACAGCCACCGCGCCGGAATATCCCAGCCTCATCAGCTCCTTTGCCAGATAGGGATTGCGCCCCAGCTGTTTCAGCATAAAGTAAAGCTTTACGCCATTTTGCCTGGAGCACTCCAGCATTTCCTCCGCATTTTGCAAAAAGGTGTCCACATCAATGAGATAGGAATCCGGTTCTATGATTCCCTGCCTGTGGAGACTGAATGCCAGCCGGACCAGTTCCGGATTCCGTTTTACAGTTTGTTCCAGGAACATTTACACCACTCTTTCTACTGATTCTTTTATTATTCTTAAAACAGTGTCCGCTCCAGCCCGCATGGGATTGATCCGTATCATCCGATGTTCCAGTTCCGGATCTGCCTTG
>JANFXS010000191.1 GCA_024460105.1 Anaerotignum faecicola | reverse complement strand
AGCTTCGGCCACAGATAATCGTTCCATCTCCACATAAAGGAAAAGATACAGAGAACCGATATGACCGGCTTCGCCATGGGAAGCATGATTTTCAAGAGAATATTTAACTCCGATGCACCGTCAATTCTGGCCGCCTCCATATACGCATCCGGAATTCCCACATAATACTGGCGGACCAGAAATACCGCAGTCGGGGAAGCGACTGCCGGAATAATAAGCCCCCACAAGTTATTGTATAAATGAGTCGCCACAATCACCTTGAAAATGGGTATCATAATAACTTCCAGCGGTACCATCAGCGTTGCCAGGACAATGCCAAACAGAATCTTATCTCCCTTGAAATGGTACTTGGCAAAGGCGTATCCACTCATCACGTTGACTACAATCGTCAGAAATGTGGCTACAAGGCTGACAAATACCGTATTGAAGAAGTAAACGCCAAAATGGCCTTCTGCCATGGCCTTTGTGTAGTTATCCAGAGAGGGATTC
>JANFXS010000190.1 GCA_024460105.1 Anaerotignum faecicola | reverse complement strand
ATACTTTTTTTCCAGTACAGATACACACTCTTCTATCTTTTTTCTGAATGCGTCAGACCGTTCGTCTCCCTCAAAATCGTAATGATTGTAATACATGTCGGTCACGATAACGGTCTTTTCCGGATGGGCATGTTTAACAGTATCGATCCACTGATAAGCCCGTTCGTAAAGCTGGCCGTCGGTCCATTCTTCAATCACATTCACTCCCAGCTCAAACACGGCGGCATCCCAGTCTGTCAGGCCTGCAATATATTCTGCCATCGCACAGTCCATAAATGCGCTGCCGGCACTTCCCAGATTGATGAAATCGTATCCCAGCTCCCACGCCGTCTGAAACGCATATGTCCTCGATGGAACGGAAGCGTTGCCGCCGTGGGTGATGGATGAACCGTAAAACAGCAGGCGCTTTTCCGGCATTTCCTCCGTCTTGGGCAGCCGGATCGCCCCCCGGATCTCCCGGATACAGCAGCCCCAGTCGTAGGGAAGCAG
>JANFXS010000189.1 GCA_024460105.1 Anaerotignum faecicola | reverse complement strand
AGACTTCTTCGGGAGTGGTAGTGACGGGCGGAATCAAAAATGTGAGTATTGGTACTCCGCCGGGAAATCTGTACGGTATGGCGCCTGACAATCCCAGCAAGGCGGCTATGGTCTCCCACAAGATCACGGACGGTGAGCTGGACCGATGGATTTACGACTATTATATGGCCAGACCGGTGGACTATGTGATTGTGGATGGCCTTCAGGGCTTTCAGAGCGGTCCGGTCCCCATGTCTCACGAGCGGAAAGAGACCGATAAAATGAACATGGGCGTTATCATGGGAGGAAGCGATGCGGTGGCGGTCGATACCATCTGTTCTCTGGTAACCGGCTGGGATCCTGAGAGCGTCGGTTATCTGAATCTTCTGCGGGAACATACGGAAGCGGGGGAACTGGAAAATATCCGGGTAAAGGGAGCATACGTCGATGAACTGAGAAAGAAATTTACAATCAGGAAGCCGGAGCTGGGCGGTATACAGCTGGAAGCCG
>JANFXS010000188.1 GCA_024460105.1 Anaerotignum faecicola | reverse complement strand
CTTATAACCTGATTGCTTGTAAAATCCTCGTTTTTGTCCACGGTTACGGATACAAAGCTGTTCACGTCCTCTAAAACCCTTATTTCATCCCCTACTTTGTGGAATACAAGCTCTCCCGCTTTAACCGCCTTTTCGAGTTCGCTCTGTTTAAATTCGGCGTTTACTGTAAATTCCCCGTCGTATTTCTTGTTTGTGTTGCTCCTGTTGACGGCGCATCCCGCACTCGCCCCCGTAAGCCAATAAACAAGGGAACTTTCCTTTTCCCCCTCGCCGCTTACGGAATTTTTAAGGCTTATTACCCCTTCATAATCCGCCGCTTTGTTGTATAAAACCGTCTGGAACTTAACGCCCATTTCGTCCCTCAGCCTTTTTGTGAAGGATACGAAAAGGCCTTTTATTGTTTCCTCCGTGCTTAAGCATCCGAGGGTATTAAAACTGTAGCTTTCGATTTTGTCAAGAAACTCCTGATATTCGGATCCCGTAACGCTTT
>JANFXS010000187.1 GCA_024460105.1 Anaerotignum faecicola | reverse complement strand
GGGGCTGGCTGGAAGGGGCACGTCCCCCAGACGTGTTCGGACAGACAGTTCCTTTTGGAAAGGGAACGCCTTTAGGCGTTCGTAAAGGGCGTATATGTAACACCGCCCTGCGTATACATGTCATAGTACCTAGAAACTGTAATAAATAAAGGAAAAAACACAATTTTTACCCCGCAAAAAAACGGGGCATACGAAAGGAGAAATGCACTATAACTACACACAAAAATTTATCCGTTAAGATTGATTACATCAGCATTGTATTTGAAACGGCAACCGCTGAAGATGTAATCATGCACATTTTAGATTTACCGACTGACATTTTCAATGTTTATCCAGCAATGATAAAATTCAAGACTTATCAAGCACGCTGGCAGATTGGAGATATTTATGTATCGGGGGACGCAAGAAAGACAGAGGACAACCCACAAGGGTTAGGCTGTTATCTTGTTATGACCGGCAGAGGTTGTGATGATATTTTCCGTATTCTCGAC
>JANFXS010000186.1 GCA_024460105.1 Anaerotignum faecicola | reverse complement strand
AACCCGTCTTCTGTGGGACAGTTGATATCCAGATGGGTCGCAAGAAATTCAGCTCCGTTTCTGACATAGGTACATGCCCGCTCCAGTTTGTCATAGGTAAGCGTCAGATCGAATCCAATCACCACCACGTCCGCCATCTCCTGTGTCAGACGGATTTTAGCCTCGCGGAAGCTCTCCTCCAGCGCCGGTGTTCCAACCAGATATACGGACCGCCCCGCATAACAGGTCTTTAAGTACCGGATCATCACATCCCCGGAGGTCATGATCTGCTCCCGGCCGATCTCACAATTCATTCTCTTCAGTTTTTCCAGATAGACTTTGGGCGACCGGGAAGAATTGTTTGTAAAAAATAAGTATTTACGCCCGCTTTCCTCTACCGTCTTTAAGAAGTCCAGCGCTCCATCCAGAATCCGGTCTCCCAGGTAAAATGTCCCATCCATATCGAGGACAAATAATTCTGCTTTTTCAAGCAGTTCCGTTCTCTGTTCCTTC
>JANFXS010000185.1 GCA_024460105.1 Anaerotignum faecicola | reverse complement strand
CTGTTTTAACAGTTCCTCTGCCGCCGCTTCCGGAGTGATCTCCTCGTAGCAGATCTTCTCCTGCATTTTATATACAACATCATACACTTCCGTAGCTCCGTTAGGCGAAGCCGGGCTGACCGTAGAGCACTTGGGTGTTACAACATTATTAATATAATCGACCACCTTCTGATCAGATTCGCTCATATCTGCGGCAATAGCGTCCGCCACAACAGACGACACGGGTACTCCGCGCTCACCTAAAAGAATCTTGTTGCATTCCACCGAATTAGTCCAGTAATCTATAAGCTTAGCGGCCTCCTCCGGTTTCTCACTGTCAACAGAGACAGAAAAGAACATGCTTGGCTTTAAATAATTGGATTTCACTGCATCGTCGGATGGCCAGGTGGTAATACCGATCTTCATACCCTCCGGCGCTGCGTTCGTGACGGCATTCATATTATTGGAAAAGTAGAACGCACACCATGACATGTTAGACGGATCTGAACCGTA
>JANFXS010000184.1 GCA_024460105.1 Anaerotignum faecicola | reverse complement strand
CTCCAACCAGCGGCTTCTTAGCTGCATAAGCGATAGCCTTTGCCTCGGCTACCCCCACCAGAAGCGCACCTACCAGGCCCGGTCCGTAAGTCACGCCCACGGCGTCCATCTCCTCCAGCGTCATCCCCGCTTCCGAGAGCGCCGCTTCCACTACCTGGTTGATCTTTTCAATATGCTTTCTTGACGCGATCTCCGGCACTACCCCTCCATAGATCGTGTGAAGGGCGATCTGGGAGGAGATAATGTTGGACAGCACTTCCCGGCCGTTCTTCACCACTGCCGCCGCAGTCTCATCACAGGAGCTCTCAATCGCCAGTATATAGATATCTTCCTCAGTGTGATTCTTTTTCATTTCCTCTGCCTCATCAGTCTTCATCGAATTCCAGTTCCGCGGTCCATGCGTCCTTTGCCGCCTTTGCCCGCGGAAAGATCTCTCTTACCTTGTCCATAAACTCCTCAGGCCTCGTCAGGGAGGGGCTGTAATGGGTCAGCC
>JANFXS010000183.1 GCA_024460105.1 Anaerotignum faecicola | reverse complement strand
GATCATGCAGCTGTTGAACCGGCTTCAGAAGGTGATAGTAATATTGATACAACAACTGATGAGAATACCGCAGCCCCCAGTTCTGATAACAGCAGCGATGTGGAAGCGCTATCTGACGATGCTGGACAGCTGTCCGTATCACGCCATTCTTCCTATGTTCTGACGACAGCAATTACTGTTATAGAGGAAAACGACAGCAATGATAAAGCTTTTGATGATGATAAAAATAACAAAGCTGCCGAAGTTCCTGCAGATAATCAGGAAAAAGCAGAAGAATTCCAGAACAAGGAAACAGATCCTGTGGAAGCCACTGATGGCGAAGTAAACGAGGAAACAACGATTGCGGCACCTGTGGAAACAGAAAGCAGTAATGATGCGGTAAGTGATGAAGAAGAACAGACATCGGTATCGTCCGAAGAAATGATCCAGGTGGATAATTCTATTGATAATCCGGCGGAAAAAACAGAGGACAACAGTGAGAATCTGTCTGATGA
>JANFXS010000182.1 GCA_024460105.1 Anaerotignum faecicola | reverse complement strand
CAGAGCCAGCACCACCTTGCCGGGGACCGTAATAAACGTATATTTTAAGGTAACGGTTAAAGAATTCCAGAATTCCTTGTCCTTTGTAAACAGCCGCACGTAATTGTCCAGACCTACAAACTCAGGTTTGTGGAAAATGTCGTAGCTGGTAAAGGAATAAAGTAATGAACTCACAAAGGGATACAGCTGAAATACCAGGAAACCAAAAATCCAGATACACACGTAAAGGAATCCAATCCGGTTCCTCTTGGTCCAGCCGCCGTGGTTTGGCCGCGGCTTCACACTCACATTCGCCATAATAGCTTCCTCCTGCCTCTTAAAACGGCCCGGAATCGTTCTCTATCCGGGCCGCACATCTCATTTCAGGGCGTATTCAAACTCTTTCTTAATTCAAACCGCTTAAGTAATCATTGATTAAATCAATGGCATTCTCTGCCGCCTCCTCAGGCGTACTCTGACCATAGGCAACGCTCTCGATCATGTCTTCCTGAATC
>JANFXS010000181.1 GCA_024460105.1 Anaerotignum faecicola | reverse complement strand
CCAATACACTGAGCCTGATTATCATCAATACGACTTTTTCCATACCATCATTTATCTTTGCCGAGGCATTTTTAAGCTTCGTAGGGATGGGAATTCAGCCGCCGCTTACAAGCTGGGGAGCTATGGCCGCTCTGGGGCAGCAGCAAATGTCTTATTATCCCCATGAGCTGATTTTCCCGGCGCTGGCAATCTCCTTGACCATGCTGGCATTTAACCTGCTGGGCGATGGACTCCGGGATGCGTTTGATCCGAAGCTGCGCCAGTAATATGGTTTGTGAATAATAGAGGAAAGGCAGGCATCACCTATGAGTCAACCATTACTTGAGGTTAAAAATTTAAAGGTATCATTTCATACATATGCCGGGGAGGTACAGGCGGTCCGGGGCGTGGATTTTACGCTGGAGGCCGGAAAAACCATGGCGATCGTGGGGGAGTCCGGAAGCGGAAAAACGGTGACTTCCAAGGCGGTTATGGGGTTAATTGCTTCACCGCCGG
>JANFXS010000180.1 GCA_024460105.1 Anaerotignum faecicola | reverse complement strand
GGCGCCTTCAACCGCAAAAGAGTATACATCGATCGGCGAGTCGGAAATAATTAAGTCAGGAGCGTTGGTCCCGGAGGCCACTGCCGACATGAGAGCCCCATTTTTGATACCGGCGCCTTCAATCTGCTGGCGGGTGACATGGATACCGTTATCCGCGTACATTTCATTGAATAAGTCAACCCGGCTCTGATCCCATTCACCGGAACCGCCTGTAAATGCTGACCAGTAGACGAGTTCACCGGTAAGGTCCGTCTCCTCTTTTTCGATTCCGGCAAAAGTACCGGCTGCCGAATTTTCGCTGGCCGTTGTTTCAGCGGCAGCTTCTGTCTTTGCGGCTTCTGTGGCTTTCGCTGCTTCTGTGCCTGACGGTGTTGTACCCGAACTGCATGCCGCTAAGTTTGCAGCTGTTATTCCTGCGAGTGCTAAGGCTGCGATTTTGCGTAACTTCATAATTTTTCCTCCCTGATTTATAAGTTTTTGTCTTCTTTCACCTGGA
>JANFXS010000179.1 GCA_024460105.1 Anaerotignum faecicola | reverse complement strand
GGCTTATCCGTGAGGGGATTCAATTTGAAACGGAAAAGCTGTTTATGAAGGAGTTCTGGGAGAACGGTATGAAATTTGCCTTTTTTCGGGGCCCAGATGGAGAGCGGCTGGAGATCGCGGAATATTGAGAGAGGGTGGTAACATGGAGCAGGAGTTATATCAGAGATTGCTGAGAAGCCTGGCGGCTGGGGAATACCGGATTGATGCCGGAGGTGCAGAGATAGCGGTGCGGGACTGTTTTGACCGGATTCCAGGCCATCTCGATCCGAGGACTGAGGCGGCTGCCTCTGTGACGCGGGAAGACTTCGAGACGAGAGCAGGGGAGATTGATCCGGAGCTTACGAGGAATCAGGACAAGCTTCTGGGTATGGATAACCCGGAAGGACACAGTCTGCTGGAGCAGCTGAGATACCAGTTTGGCTGGAGAACACTGGACAGGAGTAAAGGAATTGAGACGAGATATGAAACATTCCTGGTGGACGGCTGTGAGGGAACC
>JANFXS010000178.1 GCA_024460105.1 Anaerotignum faecicola | reverse complement strand
CCAACATGCAGGCAGACATCCGGATGGAGAATACCCTGATCGAAGAACTGGTAGACAACGAGCTTATGACCTTTAAAAAGATGTATCTGAAGGATCGGGAGATCAAGAATTTAATCGGGATCGGCGAATGCATCCTCTATCTGTCCAGGGGAAGCGGAACGGGTAAGCCTGTGGACCGGGTGACAGCCGAAGATTTCAAGGCATTTTACGAAAAGCTGGTGGATATGCCTCTCTACCAGATCGAGGAGCGGTTCGGTGTCAACAGCGACTATGCGGCCCTCTTAATGCCGGCCGCCATCATTTATCGGAGAGTTCTGGAACTGACCGGCGCCGAGATGTTCTGGATTCCCGGAATCCGTCTCTGTGACGGCATTGCGGCGGAGTACGCGGAGGAGACCAGGGCGGTAAAATTCAGCCACGATTTTACCGAGGATATCCTTGCCGCATCCCGCAACATGGCAAAGCGCTACAAATGCCACGCCTCCCATACGGCGGA
>JANFXS010000177.1 GCA_024460105.1 Anaerotignum faecicola | reverse complement strand
AGAACGTCTGCGATTCCGCATATTCCAATATGGAACAGGAGATAGAAAAGATGTCCACGGTATCCTTAAATACCATCTATTCCAAGGACATCCTGCCCGGTATCCGGAAGATTCCGGTGGACCAGCTGGGCACTCAGCAGACCTATACCCAGGTGCAGGCCATCTATAATTCCATATCGGCCATGATCGGCCCGCAGCAGACAGTTGCCCAGATTAATCTCTACCACAAAAATGGATTTTCGGCAGGCACCGGTTTCTATACATACAACAAGAAGATCGACCTGAAAGAAAAAAGCTGGTATAACGATGTACTGACGGAAAACGGATACAAGGTCATGAGTACGCCCCAGCCAATTTCCCATTTTATACCGACCGCGGCGATTCCCTACGAACCGTATTACATTTCCCTGACCAGACTGTACTTTGACGACGTCCATGAAATGGAGGGCGCGGTGGAGGTCCTGCAGAAGAGCGATACTTTTTTTAATTATATAGAC
>JANFXS010000176.1 GCA_024460105.1 Anaerotignum faecicola | reverse complement strand
AACTGTACGAGTGCGGCGATGACCAGGATAAACACAATAGTCTGTAAGAATTCCAGGTTTAAGCTGACCAGAATCCCCTTGTAAATCACGCTTGTTACAAACGATGCGATGGTAATTACGAAAATAACGGCTGCGCCCATGCCTGCAGAAGTTTTTACGTTCTTGGAAACGCCAAGGAATGGACATAAACCGAGGAACTGGCTTAAGACTACGTTATTCACGAGTGCTGAGCCTACCGCGATTAAAAACAATTCTTTCATCTATCCATCCTCCTATTCTTCTTTTTTCGAGGTAGCGGCCTTTAATTCCGCTTCCTTCTTAGCCAGATCGGCTTTCTTCGATGCCAGGGCATCCTCCTCTGCCTGTCTCTTTCTTGTCTCCAGAATCTCATGGTTGGACATACAGGAAGAGCCGGAACAGTTCATACAGTCGCCGCCGCACGCCAGTCTGGACTGGGGAACGGAACCGTTGGTGGCCGATGGAGCCTTGAACTTATT
>JANFXS010000175.1 GCA_024460105.1 Anaerotignum faecicola | reverse complement strand
ACACTTTGGTTACTCCACTGCTTCTTTGATAAAGAGGGCAGTTAAGAATACGAATACATACGCCTGAATGAGTCCGTCAAAGATGTCAAAATACATGCTGAACGGAATCGGTATGATTGGCGCTACGAGCTGCTTAATCAGCTCCATGACTACAAATGAACCAAGCACGTTGCCAAAAAGCCGCATACATAAAGACAGCGGTTTGATAAAAATTTCCAGAATATTGATCGGAGCGATAATCGCTACCGGTTCTGCAAAGCTTTTTACCCATCCCTTAAGTCCCTTCTTATGGAAGCCCGCGTATTCAATCAATACGATGCTCATAAGGGCAAGTGCCGCAGTCGCATTCAAGTCCTTGGTTGGCGGTTTAAAGCCGATTAAGCCGATCAGATTCGCAACGCCGATATAGATGGCAACGGATATCAGATACGGAATATATCTTCGCCCTTCTTCTCCAACCAGATCATCAAAGAATTTGTAAATGCCGCCGATTGCCA
>JANFXS010000174.1 GCA_024460105.1 Anaerotignum faecicola | reverse complement strand
GATATCGAAAGCGTTGATGATATCGCGGATCAGGAAACCCTTGATGCACTTGTCAGAAGAATTGCGATAGAAAAGAGTCAGACTTATGATACCATTACGATTCCTACAGGTCTGATGCCACACCATGAGTACCGCGACTGTATCTTTGTGAATGAAACAACTCTTGGTGTTGGAAATAAGTATATTGAATATGCGTGGGAGATGGAATTGAGCGTTGGGGGAACTATGACCCATACATTAAAACGGGTGGTGAAATTATGATCTATGATAATCCGGGTGAACGTCTCCAGGACATAAAAGATTATGTCGTAGGTGAGAGAAAAACTTATCGAATGGCAACTGTGATGAGTATATCTAACGGGCGTCCATATGTCCGCTTTTATGGGGAGGGAACGGCCAGCCAGAAGCCGTATAAATATATTTCCAGTTATGCGCCATCCATAGGAGATAAAGTTTTGTTGATAAGAGCAGGGGCGTCGTATGTAATCATGGGAAAGG
>JANFXS010000173.1 GCA_024460105.1 Anaerotignum faecicola | reverse complement strand
GAACTGTCAAGTTCAAACTCCCGTCCGACAATTACCTTCTGCTGGTTTCCTCCCGATAATGCGCCAATCGGCATTCGGGGGCCCTGGCAGCTCACCTGATATTGACTGATAATCTGGTTTGACAGCTGGCGACATTTCTTTTTGTCCAGAAGGCGTGTTTTTCCTACCAGCCGGTCACTGACGTAGTGATGTGTCATCATAACATTTGTTTCAATACTGTCTTCCAGAGAACTACCGCTGATCTTCCGGTCCTGGGGTACATAGGCTATGAGACGTCTTCTTCCATGGACATCCATTTTCGAAATATCTTTCCCCTCCAGCAGTACTCTGCCTTTCGATTCCATCAGTCCCATTACCGCCTGAACCATCTCATACTGGCCATTCCCCTCCACACCTGCAACACCGACAATCTCTCCCTTATGAACCGTCATGGAAACGTGGTCTAAATCCATCTTCCCTGGTATCCCCGGATTTTCAACCGCCAGATCTTCAATCTGCA
>JANFXS010000172.1 GCA_024460105.1 Anaerotignum faecicola | reverse complement strand
ATGCCTCTTTCTTCAAGATATTTAACCTCGTCCTCGCGTGACTGCATTTTCAAGGTGTCAAGCCTCCATGGGGCGATTATCTTAAGATCGGGAGCGAGCGCTTTAACCGTAAGTTCAAAACGGACTTGATCGTTGCCTTTGCCCGTAGCGCCGTGGCAGATAGCCGTAGCGCCTTCTTTGCGGGCGATTTCCACAATCCTTTTTGCAATTATAGGCCTTGCCATTGAAGTGCCGAGAAGATATTTGCCTTCATAAACGGCGTTTGCCTTAACGCATGGGAAAATAGCGTCGGTAATAAATTCTTCCGTAATATATTCAATATAAAGTTTGCTTGCGCCGGTTTTGAGCGCCCTTTCCTCAAGGCCATCCGTTTCCTTGCCTTGGCCGACATTGCCGCATACGGCTATAACTTCTGCATCGTTATAATTTTCTTTAAGCCATGGGATTTTAACTGTTGTGTCCAAACCGCCTGAATAGGCAAGGACAATTTTTTCTTTTG
>JANFXS010000171.1 GCA_024460105.1 Anaerotignum faecicola | reverse complement strand
AAGGCCTCTCTCTGTTCGATATGCCAGGAATACTGCTGTCTGTTTGACGTCTGCATTTTCGGCGCAATTTTTAATTCTGTTTCTTTGTCCCGCGCCTCCTTGGGTGTGACGCCATGGAAGTGCTGAAAGGCTTTTGTAAATGAGGTAGGCGAGGCGTAGCCATACTTATAGCTGATATCAACCACCTTCAAATCCGTGCTCTTTAAGTCATACCCGGCCAGGGTCAGTTTTCTTGAACGGATATACTCGGAAAAACTGATCCCATTCATATAGGAAAATACCTTCTGGAAGAATCCAAAGGAACAGCCCGCGATTTCCGCCACCACGTTTTCGTCTATGGGTTCTTCCCGCCGCTGTAAATGATCTTCCACATAATCGATGATTTCTCTTAATTTCTCATTCCATTCCATTTTGAGAGCTCCCCGTCTTTCTGGTTGTCTTTTTATTTTACCATTTATAAAAACTATTTTCCTCTTATTATTGGTACTGAACAGATAAT
>JANFXS010000170.1 GCA_024460105.1 Anaerotignum faecicola | reverse complement strand
ATCCATCTCTTCTTCATTGTAAAACCTCCCTCTCGTTTGTCCTCTTGATCTGTTGCCTGTCCCCTGGTGCATGTTTGAAAATAGCGTTCATTACTTCCTTATGTCTAAACTTCTTACTGCCTGTTAAGTCTATTATAAGTAAGAGGAGGGACAATCTTCAACGGAGATAATTTTATAAAACCTGTAATTTTTTTACTTTCGCCCGGCCGACTTCACCTTTCCTGCTAATTTCTCCGGCACGGCTTATATCTCCAACCGGTCTTCCAGTAAAGTCTTTGAGACCTTCATTGCAAGGATTATCTTTTCGTACCGCCGAAACTGCGCCGTCCCTTTTTCGTATTTTGACTGTGCCTTCTCACATTTACTGATTATAGAAACAATAGGAGGAACCGCTGATTTTAGTTCCTCCATGAAAGAGCCGTCTCCCAGTATTACGCAACTGTCTGGTGTTTCGCATTTCCCCGCCTCTTCACAACTCGCCGCAGACAATTGACCTCCC
>JANFXS010000169.1 GCA_024460105.1 Anaerotignum faecicola | reverse complement strand
ACGCTATTATGGCTGTTGGAAGACCAAACCTGAGATTGGCGAGGTCAGGATTATGAGATAGACGGATTTGCTGGTATATGATAGAATACGGTTATTATTGAAATATTTGGCAGAACATGTGGAGGGAGGCCGCCTATGGGACTTATTTTATTGGTTGAAGACGAGCCGGGCGCAGTTGCGCTCATGCGCCGGTACATGGAAAACAGCTCAATGGAACATAAACTTGCAGTATTTGAGAAGGCCGCAGAGGCTCTTTTCTATGCGGTGAAAAACAAGGTTGATCTGTTTATTCTGGATATACAGCTTTTGGATTACCGGGGGACCGAACTGGCAAGGCAGCTGCGTTCCATGCCGGAATATCGGTTTACGCCAATTCTTTTTACCACGGAACTGGCAGGAGAGGAGTTATCTGCCTACCGGGAAATCAAAGGCTACGATTTCCTGGTAAAGCCCTTCACGGAGGCTGAATTTCAAAAAACATTTCAAGCGGCTCTTGAGAT
>JANFXS010000168.1 GCA_024460105.1 Anaerotignum faecicola | reverse complement strand
ATCGGCGGTGCAGCCTGCTTTAGCACGATGCTGATTACAGTATGGCCGGAACTTAGCGGAAAGAAACGTGAAAAATCCAAAACGTGAAAAATTCAGCTGCGAAACTAAACAGGATCAGGAGAATCGAAATGAAAGTGATAACGAAAGATTTTATAACGAATGTGCTCTCGAAGGACAATGCAGCCTGTGCTTCCGTCAGATCGGGAGAGACTGTGGTATTTGAGACGTATGACTGTTTTACCAACCAGTTTCTGCCGGAGGAGGCCACGTTTGAAAATGTGGTGAGAAAACCGGGGAATCCGGCGACCGGGCCTCTGTACATTGAGGGAGCGATGCCGGGGGACATGCTCAGAATTGAGATTCTGGACATCGAACTGGGGCCTGTCGGCATTGTGATGCTGGGGCCGGGCAGCGGAAGTGAGAGAACGGAATTTCCGGAAAAGATACTGAAACGTGTTCCTGTCAAAGACGGAAAGGCATACTACGACGGCAAAGTGGAG
>JANFXS010000167.1 GCA_024460105.1 Anaerotignum faecicola | reverse complement strand
CCATGGGCCTCAAACACGGCGCCGAATCTGGTATCCGTGATATGGTCTTTCGTAATGAGACCTTTCTCATAGGCATCCCATAAGCCGCGGTTCACCCTGCGGTACGTTCCGATTAAATCCGCCGTCCGGCATCCCCCGCTTTCTTCATACTCTTTGAACACACTGGCAAGCCCGCGTTCCTCCGCAGAGTCAAAATCGAGAAGCGTTCCGTCCACGTCGAAAAGGATGGTCGTATATTGTTTCATGAAAGTTTCCCCCTCCGGCCTTATTCTCCATCCCGATACACGATTTTCCCGTCACAGATTGTATATTTTACTTTTCCATACAGTCTGCTTCCGGTAAACGGTGAATTAGAAGATTTTGATGCAAATTCCCCTACGGTCCACTCTTCCTCCGGATCAAAGAGCACCAGGTCCGCCGCCTTTCCTTCTTCCACAGAACCGGAATCCAGATGATAGAGCTTCGCCGGATTAAGGCTCATCTTCTCCATCAGCTGAAGC
>JANFXS010000166.1 GCA_024460105.1 Anaerotignum faecicola | reverse complement strand
CGGGGAAAGGAGCCTATGGAATATAAGTTGGTGATATTTGGCCGCCTCGATGGCCTGAATGACTATACAGCAGCAAACCGGACAAACCCGCATAAGGGTGGGAAGATGAAGAAAGACAACGAGGAAACCGTCATATGGGCGATCAGACAGCAGTTACGGCGGTTACATATAGAAAAGCCCGTGTTCCTTAAATTCTCATGGTATGAGCCAAATAAGCGGAGGGACCATGACAATGTGTCAAGCTTTGGCAGGAAGGTGATCCAGGACGCACTTGTGAAATGCGGTGTGCTGAAAGATGATGGGTGGGACTACGTCATAGGGTTTACGGACCAATTTTTCTGTGATCGAAATGAACCTCGCATCGAAGTACTGATTGAAGAACGGGAGTGATATTTTGGGAGGAGATGGAAACTACATAAAAATAAGCCGGAACATTCTCGAATGGGAGTGGTATCGGAATATCAATACAAAGGTTCTATTCCTTCACATGTTACTGAAAGC
>JANFXS010000165.1 GCA_024460105.1 Anaerotignum faecicola | reverse complement strand
AGCTGTCCGACGGGCTGATGACCGTGGATGTGATTGACGGCCAGCCGATTACCTTCAGCCAGAGCTTTTCCTGTCCGGACTGTGGAATCAGTATCGATGAGGTGGAACCGAGAAGCTTTTCCTTTAATAACCCCTTCGGCGCCTGCCCGGATTGTTTCGGTCTGGGATATAAGATGGAGTTTGATGAGGATCTGATGATTCCGGACAAGAGTCTGAGCATCAACCAGGGGGCCATCACTGTACTGGGCTGGCAGTCCTGTACAGATAAGGGAAGCTTTACACGCGCCATATTGGAGGCGCTGAGCAGTGAATACAAGTTCAGCCTTGACACACCGTTCGAAGAGTATCCGAAGCCGGTTCACGACGTTCTGATTAATGGAACCAACGGAAAAGAAATCAAGGTGCACTACAAGGGACAGCGCGGAGAAGGCGTATACGATGTGGCCTTTGAAGGTCTGGTTCAGAATGTGGCCCGAAGGTACCGTGAGACGTACTCGGAGG
>JANFXS010000164.1 GCA_024460105.1 Anaerotignum faecicola | reverse complement strand
CCGGTACTTCTGATACATCAAAGAAACGGCCTGTTCTCGACTTCTCCGTGATCATGAAGCTGTCACTTCCGAAAATCCCTTCTTCGATCCCCACATATTCATCCCCCCAGTAGCTGCACTCCTCCGGCAAAATCCCAAATTCCCGCTGAAGCTTATCCAGAATCGTGTCCACGTTATCACTTTTGCTGGAGAGTCCCACCTCCAGATATTTCGCATCACAGGTAGGGGCTACTGCAATTCCGTAAGAAGCTCCGATCATCCCGGAGATCTCCAGAAGCTTTGCTAAGCCGCCCTCAATCCCGTGACGGCGTAAGCTCTCTTTGAGAATCACCAGTTCATTTTCCTGAAGGAACAGCTGATCCCCTCTCTGATTCGACACCATCAAATCAATTTTGCAGTAATTCGGCCTGGAGAACACGATGTCCGTAGGGAAATCGTACTTTTTTAACAGTTCCTTATGAATATCAAAGCAAATGCTGTGAACCGCCAGAAGGCCTTCCCG
>JANFXS010000163.1 GCA_024460105.1 Anaerotignum faecicola | reverse complement strand
ATTTACTGTTACCGGTTTTCCCTTCCAGTGTGATCTCTACATCTTTTCCGTCAACCTGAAACACCAGCTTTTCATCATTTCCGCTGTTTAAAACTCTCCTGACATCCTCTAAACCGATTGCAGTGTCTCCTGTCAGTTCCTTTGAAAACAGTGATGACTGAACTCCTGCAGCCTCCACACCAAACATGGAAGTGAGCAGCGTTCCATAGGTCTGCTTCATGGTAATATTGGATATGGACCCGGTCGAAGTCGATTCCATAATAAACTTATCCGCCGCCGAAGAATACGACACCTTTACTCCCGCTCCGCTGTTATTGATGGCACTGATCACATCACTCAGAGTAGAATCCTCAGTCAATCCTTTAATGGTTACACCATTAATCTCAAATTCGTATCTGCCGCCCTGCGGTTTATTGGCAAAGTTCATGTTTTTCAGGGAGGTGCCATAGTCCAGTTTATTGGAAAATCCAGTCCCGAATCCGAGATTCTCCACCGTACCGGC
>JANFXS010000162.1 GCA_024460105.1 Anaerotignum faecicola | reverse complement strand
ATCAGCCAGAGCCGATACACATGCCCTCAACAAGCATATTGTATCACAGCTCTGGCAAAAAATACAGGGCTATTTTTATGCCCTTTCGAAAGAAAGGAGAAGTATTATGCCTAAGAAACGTAAAGATGGAAGATACTCCAAGCAGGTAACCATCGGTATCAAAGACGGAAAACCAGTCCGTAAAACAATTTATGGCAGCACTATCAAAGAATTAGATAAGAACTATCGTGATTTTATGAGTCTTATGGACAAAGGAATCATCTTACAGGAACAGAACACCACCTTTAAAGAATTGTCTGAATTATGGCTTACAAACGAGAAGCTCGGAAGCGTTAGAGACCAGACAATAAGTACGATTAAAGGTCAGTTAAGTACCGTTAACAGCTATATCGGAGATATAAGAATCAAAGACTTACGGATGTCGCACATTGAATCGTTTCGAAGCTATATGATAAAATCAAAAAAACTGGCCCAGTACAATCTGTGCCTGTCCCGAATCAAAG
>JANFXS010000161.1 GCA_024460105.1 Anaerotignum faecicola | reverse complement strand
CAGAGGGGGCAGTGCTGGATAAACAGACACTGGAATATACGGTTACGAGACGGTTGACAGGGAACCGGATAGAACCGGAAGAGAGTATTCTGGTAACGGCTCCGCAATCGTTAACTGCTGAATTCGAACCGGATTATTTTTCGAGGGACGAAGTATCGTGGAAGGCCAGTGATCCGGCCGTAATCAGGATAAATGAAGAAGAGGCATCTTATAAAGAAGTTTCGGTATCTGCCTATAAGGATGCAAAATGGATCAGGGATATCATAGCGGCAGATAATGGAAAAAAGGAGAATGACAACTATACGCTGCTTACTGGAAATGGGGAACGGAGTGTCCGCGTTTCAGTAGAAGGGACGGATAAGCTCGGGAACCGGGCAACGGCGGAATGCATGGTTACGGTCCGTTTTGTGACAGAAGACAAAACCAGGATTGTTCCTGATGCGGTTAAATTAAATCAAACGGCCATGGAATACCGTCTAACCTATGATAAGGCCGGAGATATT
>JANFXS010000160.1 GCA_024460105.1 Anaerotignum faecicola | reverse complement strand
CTGCCGGAATGGGTCGACCGTGTTCAGCCGGAAGCCTTCATCATGCAGCAGATTCAGAATCAGGGCGCATACGTTCACGGTATTTTCAACTTCTCCAACCAGGATAAGTTCCGTACCAGCCAGGGCAATATCATCGTTTACAACGGTTCTGACTGCTACCTCTTCACAGGACTCACCAGCGTGGGCTCCGACGAATCGGCCATCGGCTTCATCATGGTAGACATGGTGACAAAGGAGCCGAAGATGTACCAGATGAGCGGTGCCACGGAGATGGCGGCCCAGCAGTCTGCCCAGGGTAAGGTTCAGCAGTATGGCTATACCGCCTCCTTCCCGATGATTATCAATCTGGATGGAAAAGCCACGTATTTCATGACATTGAAGGACAGAGCGGGTCTGATCAAGCAGTACACATTCGTCTCCGTATCCAACTATACAAATGTAGGCACCGGGGAGACCATCGACAGTGCTCTTCGGAATTTCAGGCAGGTAATGGGAAGCAGCAAC
>JANFXS010000159.1 GCA_024460105.1 Anaerotignum faecicola | reverse complement strand
GAAAATTCTGCATGCCGGCGCTGTCCGCTGTCATCATACCTGCCGACGCACTGACCAGAATCAAAAGAATCGGCAGAAGCACAATGGAGATAACCAGACCAAAGGAGGGCCCGCCCGCAGCGCCTTCTTTCTTCTCAGGAGCCAACACTGCATTTTCGGGAACCGGAACATAAAGCCTCTTTGCAAATGGTACCGCTACCGCATAACTGATCAGATATTTCGGGATAACAAGCACGAGAGCCAGGATAGTGACCGTTCCCAGGTCTACAGGGAGACTTCCCGTGATCAGCATGGGAGCCGGTGTCGGAGGAATGGCGGATCCGATGCCGAGACCTGCAGTCATTGGAAGCACATAATACAGTAAAGATTTATTTGTCTTTTTGGCTATGGAGTAAACAATCGGCATAAGAATGATGAAAGCCGGATCGAAGAACACCGGAATACCGATGATAACGCCTGCAAGCCCCAGGGCAAACGCAGAATTCTTTTCGCCGAATACCTTGACC
>JANFXS010000158.1 GCA_024460105.1 Anaerotignum faecicola | reverse complement strand
ATCCCCTGCGCCACCAGCTCCTGGTCGCTGTTTAGCCGTACATTTGCCATTTTTCCTGCGCTGGCACCGCATAACAGGCTTTCGATCATTCCCAGCATGGCGATGCTGACGGCAGGTCCGATCAATCCGCTGAGATGATCAGGTGTAATTGCGGATAAGTCTAACCGGGTGTCCAGAAAAAGTGTTTTCGGGATCGCTCCGACGGTCTGAATGTCAAGGTTCAGGATGACGGACAGTACCGTTGCAAAAATAATACTTAAAAAAGAAGCGGGAACGACTGCATTCCATTTTTTCGGAAAGAAAACCATAAACAGGACAACGAAGAGGCCCAGGGCAGCGGCCTGGATATTGACAGGGAATCCCAGCTGGCCATAGCTTAACAGTTTTAAAATGGCGCTGGAGCCCTCTGAGGTGACACCAAAGAAGTTGTCGATCTGTCCCAGTGCGATGATGACGGCGATTCCGGAGGTAAAGCCTGTGATAACGGGAGCGGGAATGAAGCCCGTC
>JANFXS010000157.1 GCA_024460105.1 Anaerotignum faecicola | reverse complement strand
AGACTGCAGGACTGCTGAATGAGAATGAATACTACTATCTTGTAGCCTGTATCGTGGAGGGAATCCCATTTGTATCCAATACCTCCGGTACGTACGGTGCGTATCATAAGAGCTGGGAACGGCGCAGCTATAAGAGATACCAGCTGTTCCAGCTGGAGGTGACGACGAATCACAAAGAAAACCGCTGTTATAACGAGGATGGGGCCGAACTGTTAAAGCGGCTGCAGGGGGACATCCTATACATTGACCCGCCTTACAACGAACGTCAGTATCTTCCGAATTACCATGTTCTGGAGACTGCGGCCAGGTATGACTATCCGGAGGTGACCGGCGTCACGGGACAGCGGCCCTATGAGAATCAGAAGTCGGAATTCTGTATGAAGAAGAATGTGACCGATGCCTTTGAACGGCTCATCAGCAATGCACGTTTTCAGCATATTATCTTAAGCTACAGCACGGACGGTCTGATGACGACTGAGGATATTGAAAGAATAATGAAGATGTATGGA
>JANFXS010000156.1 GCA_024460105.1 Anaerotignum faecicola | reverse complement strand
CGCAGACAAACGCCAGATCCAGGCGAATCTATACATCAGACAGGAAAAGCTTGATGAGGCGGCCCGTCTGATGGAGCGGACGCTGCTGATGCGGCTGAATGAGCTTATGGGTGTCCTCTTAAGCCTGGCAGAAATCGCAGTGAAAGAGGGCCGTCCGGGTGATGCCACAGACATAGGAGAGCGCTGGAAGGTGGTGGCGGAGCAGATGGGGCTGTGGAACTATAACGGCCTGGTAATTGCGCTGCAGGCCGCTCTCGATCAGGAAGACACGGAGCAGAGCCTCCGGCTGATCAAGGAGTTACTGAAGGCCGCCGAAGGGCCGTGGGAGGTGAATCACTCCCCGCTGTTTTGCCATATCCCGGTTTATGGGGCACCGGAAACTTATACAAAGCAGATAATTCCGCCGATTTTATATGAGTTTGAGAACAGTGAGAAATGCAGCTTTCTTCAGGATAACCGGGAATTTAAGCAGCTGATCGAACAGTACCGGAAGCAGATGAAAGATTTTTAAA
>JANFXS010000155.1 GCA_024460105.1 Anaerotignum faecicola | reverse complement strand
AGCTGCGACAAAGCAGTTCCGGCTCATTTAATGGCAATCGGCAGACTGAAGATTCCGTCAATCGTCGTGACCGGAGGCGTCATGGATGCCGGCCCCGATCTCCTCACCCTGGAACAGATCGGAATGTACAGCGCCAAATGCCAGAGAGGCGAAATCACAGAGGAACAGCTGACCTGGTACAAACAGCACGCCTGTCCTTCCTGCGGCGCCTGCTCTTTTATGGGAACGGCTTCCACCATGAAGATTATGGCGGAGGCGCTGGGACTGATGCTTCCGGGCACCGCCCTGATGCCGGCCACCTGCGAAGATTTGAAGAAGGCGGCCTATGACGCCGGAGTACAGTCGGTAAAGCTGGCGCAGACGGGGCTGAAATCCACCGATATTGTAACGATGAAGTCCTTTGAAAATGCCATCATGGTGCACGCTGCCATATCCGGATCCAGCAATTCCCTGCTTCACATTCCGGCCGCAGCCCATGAGTTCGGTTATGAACTCGATGCGGACTATTTCGA
>JANFXS010000154.1 GCA_024460105.1 Anaerotignum faecicola | reverse complement strand
GGACGGGATGTCCTGCGGCAACTGCGCCATCCGGGTGGAGAATGCATTAAATTCTCTGGAGGGCGTCTATGCCCGCGTGAACTTAATGGAGGCGGAGGCGGATGTCCGCATGAAACAGGAGTTCAGCGACACCGTGTTAAAGGATACTGTCAAGGACGCAGGATACACTGTTTATCGGATTACGACGGTAAATGACTCGATTTCTCAATAAGGCCTGTTGGCGTTGACTAACCGGGTAAATTTCTAGTAAAACGTTTATAAAAGGAGTGACTGAAGATGAAAAAACACAGGTTTTGGGCCTGGGCAATGCTTTTCTGCCTGGCGATGGTTTTTTACACGGGTTACAAGCATAGATAAGAAAAACAGGAGGATAAAGAAATGTTGGACTGCTTCAAAATGAAAAAGATAGGAATCTTTGCAGGAGGTGTTTTATTCGGTACAGCGGGTGTTAAAATTCTGGCAAGTAAAGATGCGAAGAAGTTTTACGTCAACTGTCTGGCCGCCGGACTGCGC
>JANFXS010000153.1 GCA_024460105.1 Anaerotignum faecicola | reverse complement strand
GGGAGGATGACGAGGAGTTCAAAAATCCCGTAGACCTGATGTTTGATGCACTGGAAGCCGAGAAGCCAAACCACTTTGCGGTGCGTCAGTATAAGAAATATAAGCTGGCCGCCGGAAAAACAGCCAAGTCGATTCTTATTTCCTGTGGTGCGCGCCTTGCCGTATTTGACATTGCAGAGTTGCGCGAGGTCACAGCTTATGACGAGCTGGAGCTGGATACTCTGGGAGACCGGAAAACTGCCCTGTTCCTCATTATGAGTGATACGGATGACAGTTTTAACTTTCTCATTTCCATGTGCTACACCCAGTTATTCAACCTGCTTTGTGAAAAGGCCGATGATGTGTATGGCGGCAGGCTTCCGGTTCATGTGCGCTGTTTGATTGATGAGTGTGCTAACATCGGGCAGATTCCGAAGCTGGAAAAGCTGGTGGCCACCATCCGAAGCCGTGAAATCTCTGCCTGTCTGGTGTTGCAGGCACAGAGCCAGCTCAAGGCAATTTACAAAGATAATG
>JANFXS010000152.1 GCA_024460105.1 Anaerotignum faecicola | reverse complement strand
CCTGACGAACGGCATGCAGGGAAAGAAGTTTTTCCGAAGCGTGATTTATCTGCCGAACCTGGTATCTGCGGTTGCCATGGGTACCATGTGGCTGTATTATGCGCTCAGTAAGGAGAGCTACGGTCTGCTCAATACGATTATCGGCTGGTTTGGCGGCGGTAACGTCATGTGGACGGATCCCCATCATAAGTTCTGGAGCATGTTAATTGCCTATTGCTTTGGTATGGTAGGATACCATATGCTGATTTTTATGAGTGGTATCGAACGGATCAGCGCGGATTATTATGAGGCCGCTTCCATCGAGGGCGCCAACGTGTTTAAGAAATTCTGGTACATAACATTTCCCCTGCTCCGCGGATCGATCCGTACGAATCTCGTTATGTGGACAGTTTCCAGCGTAGGCTTCTTTATCTGGGGCCAGGTATTTGATCCGGTCAACTTATCTGAACAGACGGTTATGCCGCTGAATTACATGTATGAGCTGGTATTCGGAGCGTCCAATGCAGTCCAGGC
>JANFXS010000151.1 GCA_024460105.1 Anaerotignum faecicola | reverse complement strand
CTGATATCGAAGAAGCATATAAAATTGCCACAGCTTCTATGCAAAAAGATGTTTACAAGACATGCGAATACGGGAACGGTTTTTATCCTTGTCCGAATTGCGGAGAAACGACCACAGAAGATTGTGTAAATGCAGGAAGATGTTCTTCATGTGGGCAGGCGATAATTCATTAAACTGATATTTGAACGATAAACCATTTTCCTGACGTCGCGAAAATGGTGCAGAGAAAGGAGGCCGGAGCGGTGGCCACCGTAACGGGAATTCCCGGCTTCTTTCGAAAAAATGGGATTTGAAGTATTTGAAAACTACGAATGTGACGGTCAGATAGAGATTACAGATTCTATAGGGCCGTTAAAGAAAGACTTGCTTATAGATTGCTTTGCCGGAGGTGGCGGGGCAAGTGTAGGAATAGAAATGGCACTGGGACGGCCGGTTGATATAGCTATCAATCATGATCCGCAGGCGATCCGAATGCACAAAGTTAATCATCCGGATACGCTGCATCTGACCGAG
>JANFXS010000150.1 GCA_024460105.1 Anaerotignum faecicola | reverse complement strand
CTTTCGTTCTGGCCAGGTTGCGCAGAACCTTCACCTCATACAGCTTTAAGCAGCTGGAAAACTCTGCACCGTTCTCCCTGGCCCGGTCGATGACCTCCTTGGCGTCTTCAAACTGATTGTGGTAAAAAAAGACCTGCGCCGCCAGAAGATACGGCTTATAATAGCCGGCGAAAATGCCTACCGCCCGGTGGTAATCATCCACCACCTGCTGCCCCTTTCTCAGCTCATAACACGCCTCCTGCCTGAGGAGATAGGCCGGATAGTAATTTTCGTCCTCTGCTGTCATCTGATCACAGACATCTACCGCCCGTTCATACTGTTTTGATTCGCAGAGAATGTGGGCAAGGTACTGGAGATATCCCATCCGCTCCTGCTGCCCGTCCGCCTCATTGGCTGCCCGCACCACGTAACCGCCCGCGGCCTCTGATTCCCCCTGCTGAAAACAGCAGCCGCCCAGAATATAGAGGGCCCTGCCCTTTCTCGATCTCCGCCTCCGGTTTTCCTGCGTGCCGTC
>JANFXS010000149.1 GCA_024460105.1 Anaerotignum faecicola | reverse complement strand
AAATACAGTTCAAATGTGTCGCGATCCATGGCGTCTATGGCCTCGCGCATGAATAAGGCACAGCCATCCGCTGCGACGTAATGCAGCCGGGTAACAGGAAGGGCAGAGATCAAATCATCGATATCTTCTTTTCTGACAAGTTCAAATAAATCCTTTGGCTCCGACTTAGCGGCAAATGTACGGGAATCGAGCAGGCCCTTTTCCATATACTCTGCGACGTTTATGCTGCCGCGGTGGAAGCCCTCGTCAAGGAGGCAGCCGTCGGATATCACATATGCAGCAAAGATCACGCCGCCTGGTTTTGTCACGCGAATCGCCTCGCGCAGCGCCTGCTGTTTATCCTCGTTGGTGTAAAGGTGATACAGCGGTCCTAACAGCAGTGTGATATCGTACAGATTGTCCGGAAATGCGGACAGATCCATGGCATTGCCCTGGGTAATCGTTATATTCTCTCCTGCCTGGGTGTTTTTACGAAAAATATCTATGTTATGGCCGATCAGTTCCACCGCGTCCACGG
>JANFXS010000148.1 GCA_024460105.1 Anaerotignum faecicola | reverse complement strand
GCGTTATTGGGGCAATCCTGGGCGTTGCAGGCATGTACACGATGCCCGACTTCCCGGCGGCGGACATCATCAACGCAGCGGCGGTTGGAACTGTATCGGGGCTTGCAGCTACCGGTATCAACCAGGCGTACAAGCAGCTGACGAAATAAGCTGTTGCGATATCGCAATGGTTGTAATATCACAACTTTTTATGGGCCTGGAATTCCGGCCCTTTTCTTTTTGAAGGAGGACAATTATGTTACCAATTACAAAACAAATCAAACAGATCAATTGCTATGCAAGCCAGAATCACCCAAAGTACATCGTAATCCATGAGACTGATAATTTCAACAAAGGGGCCGGAGCAGCTTCCCACGCCAGGGCGCATAATAATGGCAATTTGGCTACATCGGTCCATTATTACGTTGATGATGCAGCGATCTATCAGGCGCTCAACCACACGGACGGAGCCTGGGCAGTCGGAAAGCAGTACGGTACTCCACTGGTGGCCGGAGTCAATAACAACAACACGATCAACA
>JANFXS010000147.1 GCA_024460105.1 Anaerotignum faecicola | reverse complement strand
ATTTTCACAGGGAGATGAGAAGAATTACTCCCATTACCAGTATTTCTTTAAGGTAGTGAAGGGCGATCCGCTTCCTCAGATCAGAGTAAGCCATGAGAGGAAGAGCCGGGAGATTCCCAGTGCCTCGGGGGTAATCCTGTGGAATGAGCCGGGAGATGACGGCGATACAGTCAGTACGGCGGCCTGCGGCCCGGAACCATTTACAGTCCTTGCGAGAGATGAAAGGGAGATTCCCTATGTGCCGCTCGGGCGCTGGATTACCATAGAGCTGACCGGGGATAAGCAGCCCGATGAGGCGATTCTTTCCGATTATATCCTGAAGGAAGATGGAAGTCCGCGTTATGATGAGAAGACGGTTATCACAACGGAACTGGAGTATGATAACCATGAGATGAAGTTCTGTCTCCCGACTAATGTAAATGCGATGCTGAGCTCGGACATGTCAGCTTATATGACGGGCAGTATTCTGAGAGGTTTTAAGCTGGAGCTCGTATGGGATGACGGAAGCCGGGCGGAATAC
>JANFXS010000146.1 GCA_024460105.1 Anaerotignum faecicola | reverse complement strand
GAAAAGGTGAAGGAGCTTACGGTAAAGCTGTCCATGGTGGAAAATTCCGCATACCGCCTGGCAAACAGCATCAAGCGGACACAGAAGCGCGCCAACGCGCTTAAGAATATCACGATCCCGCGCTACGAGGCGCTGACCAGAAACATCACAAATGCGCTGGAAGAAAAGGACCGCGAGGAATTCACCAGGCTGAAGGTGATTAAGCGAAACAAAACCAGCGCCTGATACACGAAAAAGCATCAGATCCCGTCACAGGGCTCTGATGCTTTTTCAGTTAAAAATCAGCGGTTCGCCGCTTCCTCCTTCTCCATCCGCTTATACGGTGAGATATCGTGGCAGGCCAGAAGGAACGCTTCTCTGTCCCCCCATCGGATCCGCGAAGAATCAGCCAGTGTCCAGACATTCAGCACCGGGTTATAGACTTCCAGTATGCTGCTTTCCTTTCCGGCGCATTCTCTCACAGGACAGTGCTCACACGGCTCATTCCGTTTAAAGAACGCCTCGTAGCAGCACATGCCCAG
>JANFXS010000145.1 GCA_024460105.1 Anaerotignum faecicola | reverse complement strand
ACCGGATGGGCCTTCAGGATGGCAAATTCGAGCTGGCTACGGCAGTGGGATTATTTAAATCCGTCATTAATTTCTGTCTGGTAGTGGCTGCAAACAAGATTGCAAGAATGTCGGGAGAGGAGGGAATCTACTGATGCTCAGATCAAAAAAACAGGAAGCGGGAAGCCATATCAAAGCGTCCGCCGGCAGTAAAGTTTTCGATGCTGTCAACGTGACACTGCTGGTTTTACTGGCACTGACGACCTTTTATCCCTTCTGGGACTGTATGGTGGTATCCTTTTCCTCGCTGAAAAGTTATCTGGCCACCAATATCCATCTGTGGCCTTCCGAGTGGTCGCTGGACGGCTATGCCTACATGGTTAAGAGTGCGGAGCTCTGGACCTCCTATGCCAACAGTATTTTCATTACGGTTGTGGGAACTCTGATCAATATGATGATTACGACCATGGCAGCCTACGTGCTGTCAAAAAAAGATCTGAAGGGACAGCGGTTTTTCATGTTCATGGCGGTATTTACCATGAT
>JANFXS010000144.1 GCA_024460105.1 Anaerotignum faecicola | reverse complement strand
AATAAGAACAACGTTGGAGACGAGATCAAGCTGACGGCAGAGTATACGAAAAACCCGAACTATACGGTGGAAATCGTACCGGGAATGCTGACAATTGTGGCTGCAGGTGACAATGGAGTAAGTGCAGAAGGGCAGACGGTAACGTATGACGGGACCGGTCATGGATTAAAGAGAGCGGAAGCGCTGAAAGAGGGATCGACCCTGTGGTATTCAACAGACAATAAAGAATTCAGCGAGACAGCGCCGTTATTTACAGAGGCCGGGAGCTATACGGTCTATGTCAAGGCGAAAAACCCGAACTATGCGGATACAGATACAGCGGAAGCGACAGTCGAGATAAAAAAACGCGGACTGGAATTCAAGACCCTTAAGAAGGAAAAGGATTACGACGGGACACCGCTGACAAATCCGGCGTTTGAAGTAACCAAAGGGGATACAGCGCCAGGCCAGGAGCTGCAGGTCTATGTAAGCGGAAGCATAACAGAGGCAGGAAGGACAGCGAATACCGTGTCTTCGTACCGTG
>JANFXS010000143.1 GCA_024460105.1 Anaerotignum faecicola | reverse complement strand
CAATAAGCCGCGGTCCAATATCGAGACTGTAAACGACCTCGACGGAAACGTTGTAAACTTGTTTGAGTGGATCAGGAAAGACCCGGAGCGCCTAGCATGGGAAATATATTACACGCCTTACGCAAGGCAGGTATACGATTCAGCGTTTGAATCGGTACCAGAGGACAGTTTTGGACGGGCAGTGAATTTCTACATACGGCTTAATATGGGACACGGGTTCCGGACCAATGGCGAAAAGGTGGGCTGGAAGAACGACGTACAAGGCAGAGAGCGGGCCTATGCTGCGAAAGATTGGTGTAATCTGCCTGAGAAAATAATGGCGGCCGCTGAAAGGCTGCGAGGCGTGCAAATTGAAAACATGCCGGCCGTGGAATTAATCAAACGCTTCAACCATTCCAATGTATTGATCTATGCGGACCCGCCATATGTTTTATCGGCCAGGCACGGGAAACAGTACCGGTATGAGATGGACAACGGGGCGCAAACTGAATTACTGGAAGTTCTTCACGCCCATAAGGGGCCG
>JANFXS010000142.1 GCA_024460105.1 Anaerotignum faecicola | reverse complement strand
CCGCAAGCTGCAAGGTCACTGGATAATTGAAATGTCGGAAATGATGGCAACCGCCAATGCCAAGAGCATTGAGGAAATCAAGTCTTTTCTAAGCCGACAGAAAGAGGTTTATAAGATACCCTATGAAACCCACCCGGCAGACCGCCCCCGTCAGTGCGTATTTGGCGGCACTTCCAATGCCCTTGACTTCCTGCCCCTTGACCGTTCCGGCAACCGCCGCTTTATCCCCGTCATGGTGTACCCGGAGCAAGCCGAGGTTCACATTTTGGAGGACGAGGACGCCTCCAGAGCCTATCTTTTACAGGTCTGGGCGGAGGCCATGACGATTTACCGCAGCGGCCACTACTCTATGAAGTTCAGCAAGTCCATCCAGCGCCAGCTGGTGGAGGTGCAGAAGGATTTCATGCCGGAGGACACCGAGGCCGGACAGATACAGGGCTTTCTGGAACACTACACCGGCAGCATGGTCTGCTCCAAACAGCTGTTCAAGGAGGCGCTGGGCCACACCTACGATGAGCCGAAGCGGTG
>JANFXS010000141.1 GCA_024460105.1 Anaerotignum faecicola | reverse complement strand
GTATCCTCTCATAGGGCAGATTACCGGGCAGTGTACAGTCACTGGCCAGAATAAAACCCGGATAATCATTTTCCGCCAGGATATTATGGACTTCCCGTTCCAGTTCTTCCGGGCTTCCGGAAATCAGGATCTGGCTGCCGTCATCCATGCCTCCCATGATCACCTTCCCCGGAAACAGCTTTCTTCCCTCAAAAAGCTTCACACCGCTCTCCAATATTCCCCAGTTTACCGCTTCACACGGATAATCCACGTAGCGTTCTAAATCTACAAGCGGTTTGCACATGTGCAGAATATTACCGATAGGCGCATGGTCAATCTCTCTCATCAACTGCTCTTCCAGGGGCGCTATATAACGTGCATGCTCTTCGGCGGTAAATCCATCACGTTCTCCGCCCAGAGCGGCATAGTAGATCCCGTCAGCCCCCGCTGCAATACACTCTTCTGCCAGAATCGTCAGAGACTCGGCAATCGCCTGATAAGCACTGTATACACTGTCGGGATTTGTACGCAGATGATACAGCTGGGCGTAAC
>JANFXS010000140.1 GCA_024460105.1 Anaerotignum faecicola | reverse complement strand
CAAGCATTGAACCGAGGGTTTATGCCCTGGCCGACGGCGACAAAGCCCTGGATTTTGCGATCGAACTGGCTAAAAAATCATGAGAAAGGCTTAAATTATGGCTGATGTTACAAAATTATCGGAATGTGCAATGCAGATCGTGACCTACGCCGGCTGCGCCAAGTCCAGCTATATGCAGGCGCTTCAGGAGGCCAAGAAGGGGAACTGGGATCAGGTGGAACCGAGAATTAAGGAAGGCGAACAGTTCTACCGCCAGGCCCACGAGCAGCACGGCGAGATCCTGCTAAAAGAGGTGAACACGCTGGAACCCCAGATTACGCTGTTAATGTCCCATGCAGAGGACCAGATTATGTCGGCGGAACTGGTACGCGTCCTGGTGGAAGAATTGATCGAAATATATACGAATCAGAAGGGAGAATGACGATGGCAAATTATACGATATGGGCAAATGCCACGACAAAGAATGGATTTGCGGCAGATGAGATCATTTCCTGTCTGCAGAAAGCGATCCGGCGGGGAATGGTGGAGGAG
>JANFXS010000139.1 GCA_024460105.1 Anaerotignum faecicola | reverse complement strand
CCGGATTGTGGAGAACGCCTTAAAGGAGGCAGGAGAGACCGCAAAAGAGCTGATCAGCTACCGATACGTCAGCTTTGCTGCAGTGGAGACGGGGGACGGCTATGAGGTGAGAGAGGAATACCTGGCGGACTACAGCAGTCTGGACTACCTCTTTTTTATGACTCTGGATGACTATAACCGGATCACAGGACAGAATGTGGGGCTGGATGAGAATCAGGTGATGGTGCTTTCGGATGGAATGCGCTATGATCGGGAGACATTTTCCATTTTTGGGAAACAGTATGAAGTCGTTGGAAAGAAAGGGCAGGCGGTGGAGGACGGAATGGATGCCATGGGTTCTGTTGGAAGTCTTCATATTGTCCTTCCTGATTTTTCCCAGCTGAAGGCGATCGAGAAACAGCAGGCCGAGGCGTACGGCGATGCGAAATCCAGCCCAATTTACTATGTGGCTTTTGACGCCGGGGATGGCAGGGAAGGGTCCGAACGGCTGTACCAGATTCTGGAGGAGCAGTTAAGCGGGCTGGGTGCGGCA
>JANFXS010000138.1 GCA_024460105.1 Anaerotignum faecicola | reverse complement strand
GCCAATCTTAAGAAGCATCAGCGCCTTTTTGCACTCAGCGGCTCCATTGCACTTCATAACATTGATTTCGGCATTTTCGCCTGTTTCCTTCAGACATTCTAACACTGCCGCCGTCACGCCGCCGCCGTTGCCAAAACGTTTTCCGAATACAGAGCCCTGCTGAAGCGTATTCTCTTCCGGCTCTAAATCCACGCCCTTTGCAACCATCATGGCGTGGGCCTCGCCCAGCGTCATGGCATAATCCGCGTTATCCTTGATATTTAAATCCAGAGTCTCGCTCTTCTTTGCGATACACGGCCCGATGAAGACGGTAATGGTCTCCGGATCCTGCGCCTAAAACATTCTGGACACAGCACACATCGGGGATACCGTTGTTGACATATGATCCAGAAGCATCGGATAATGCTGTTTGATCATGTTGACGAAAGCCGGACAGCAGGAAGTCGTCATCTTCTTCCCCTCTTTATAGGCCTCCGCCCACTCGGCCGCTTCCGCCGCCGCAGTTAAGTCACCGCCTAAGGCTACCTCCACC
>JANFXS010000137.1 GCA_024460105.1 Anaerotignum faecicola | reverse complement strand
CCAGAAGACTGGTCGGTTTCAGAAGAGGAAGCGTAATAAACTTAAACTGCTGCCACGCACCCGCTCCGTCAATTCTGGCCGCCTCGTAATACGTCTCGGAGATCGCCTTGATCCCTGACACAAACATAACCATGTAGTATCCCGCCATACTCCAGACAGTTACAAAGATCACTACTCCCATGGCATTGTTCGGATCAGTCAGCCATTTGACCGGCGTTTTATCCATCGCGGTCAGTAAGTAATTCACCAGCCCAAAATCCTCACCCAGCAAGAAACGCCACGTAAGCCCGACGATAATCGTGGAAATCATGGTCGGCCAGTAAAACACCGCCCGGAAGAAATTGCTCCCGCGAATCCCTCCGGTCAGCAGAACCGCCAGTCCAAGAGCCGCCACATAGACAGATGGTACTGATACAAGTGTAAAGACCAGCGTTCTCACAAATGAGTTCCAGAAGCTCTTATCCCCGAAAAGCGTCACATAGTTTTTCACCCCCACAAACACCTGGGGATTTACGCCATCCCATTTCGTAAG
>JANFXS010000136.1 GCA_024460105.1 Anaerotignum faecicola | reverse complement strand
CCTCCAGAACGGCCATGGCGTAAGTGATTGCACGGCTCATGACAGTGCCGCAGACAGCCTTTCCATTTTCTCTGCGGGCAGACAGCTTCCTGGCCTCCCCGCCGATCAGGCCGCCCATGGATTTCCCCGGTTTTTCAATCGGCTCGTATGCGGAAGAACGCATAATTTCCAGCACGCGCCGCATACGATCATCCGCCTCTTCGGCTGTCGTCTCTCCCTGATCACATTCTCTCTCCCGCATAACAGCTGATATCGGGCACTGGTTCTCGCTGCATAATTCCAGAAGCTCTCTGGCATTTTTAAAATCCATCATTTCTCTTCTCCTCATTCGTACCGCCCGGTGCCTTCCGGCATCAGTACACGGGCGGCCCTGTTACTTACGACTGTACGATCATTACATCATGTACATGTATGTTTTCTCTCAGTGTTTCAGTTATATTCCCGGGCAGGCGGTTATCAGATTCAACAATGGTATAAGCGGTATGCCCCTTTGCTTCACGAAAAATTCTCATAAAAGCAATGTTGACGCTGC
>JANFXS010000135.1 GCA_024460105.1 Anaerotignum faecicola | reverse complement strand
ATCAAGCCCCTGCATTTGGTCTCTAAAGCTTTTTATTAAATTTTTTCGTGCAGTACCCATTTGCCAGATATATTCATCCAGCCACAGGGTATTTATCACACCAAAAATCTTAGCTAATTTTCGAATCACTTTTAGTCCAAGCACAATAGGATTCTTATCAAAATAGTACCAAACAGAATCATCACCAGAAAAGGTTCTTCCAAAAATGTCAATATTCTTAATTTGCAGATCAGAAGCTCCTTCTTTACGGCATAAATACTCTGTACACGAAAACAATAGGGGATCACCTAAATTCTTACTATAGTATTCACCCAGAAGCCCTATTTTCATAAATTTCCCCTCCCTGTGTAGAACATCTTAATTTTATCTTTATATATAATTATTGCTTCACAGCAAAGTAACACAATAAATATGCCATTATAAAACAAGTTAAATGAAAAATAAATTTTACATGAGAATAATACCTGAAAAAACAGAGCGACTAATAATTTCCAATTAACTTTGATATAAACATACTTTTTAATTAACAAAAA
>JANFXS010000134.1 GCA_024460105.1 Anaerotignum faecicola | reverse complement strand
AAGGCGTGGACCGCTATTGCAAATTCACTTGTCACGTGATTCGCCCCCTGTCTGATTCATACTCTTTTTCTGAAACATAAATCTGTAATTATTATTGTTTCAGTTTATGATGTAATACTATCAGTTACAGTTTTTTTTGTCAAGTCCAAAGCCAAATTATTTCGAAACAAAATTATTTTAAGATTTTACCCATAATGATAACACAGCCCATAATGATCAGGATGGATACAAAGATTCCTCCCATGCCTTTTCCCATGATCTCCAGAGCGATTAATAAATTTTCCATCATTGTCTCAACCTCCTATAAGAACCTGGTTACCAGACTGATAACAAGTCCTCCTGCAATCACGGAGGCAATCTGTCCGGATACATTTGCACCGACTGCATGCATCAGAATAATATTTCCCGGTTCCTCTTTCTGTGCCATTTTCTGCACTACTCTGGCCGACATGGGGAATGCGGATATTCCTGCGGCCCCAATCATCGGGTTAATCTTTTCTTTTCGGAACAGATTTAACAGTTTGGCAAACAGC
>JANFXS010000133.1 GCA_024460105.1 Anaerotignum faecicola | reverse complement strand
CTGTAAGAAAAGCGACGCCGGCAGCCGACAGGGCTGACTTAAAAAGAGGAAAGACAGGAGGAATGATTATGAGGCTTACGCCGAAGGAAGAAGAAAAGCTGATGCTTCATCTGGCTGGTAATCTGGCGAAGGAGCGGCGCAGCAGAGGATTGAAACTTAATTACGCGGAGGCTGTGGCTTACCTAAGCTCTGAACTTCTGGAACTGGCCAGGGACGGCAGAAGCGTGACGGAACTGATGGAGAAAGGCCGCGGTATTTTAAATGCGGATGATGTGATGGACGGAGTTGCGGATATGGTGGAGGCGGTGCAGGTAGAGGCTACGTTTCCCGACGGGACGAAGCTGGTAACTGTTCATAATCCGATTGGGCCGGGAATATCGAAACGGACGGACAGAAAATCTGGTGAAGTAATAACACAGGACAGAGATATTATATTAAATGAGGGCAGGGAGTCAAAGAGCGTGACGGTTGCAAACATCGGGGACCGGCCGATTCAGGTTGGCTCTCATTTCCATTTCTTTGAGGTGAACAAAC
>JANFXS010000132.1 GCA_024460105.1 Anaerotignum faecicola | reverse complement strand
CGACAGCGTATCGGTCCGGTGCTGATCCGTACAGATAAAGACAATGTTTTTCTTTTTCATGCAATTCTCCATTTCCTTTACAGCTCTACCGAATATTTATACCGTTCTCCGGGATAATAGCAGATTGTGTACTCCAGGACGTCGTTATCCTGGTCGTACGTATTGCGGATCCGTTTAAACACAGGCTGTCCGGGATCAATATTTAAGAATTTCCCTGTCACTTCCGTGGCTAAAACCGCTTCAAATGTATCCCTGCCCCTGGCTATCACGATGCCGTATTCTTCCTTTAAGAGCTTATACAGCGAATCTTTATACAAATCGTTGTCAATGGGCAGACGGTACTTGTTGGTCAGCCATGTGATGGAATACACAACAGGAATATTCTGTGCACAGCGAACCCGCTCCAGCTTATAGCAGTAACTGTCCTGATCCAGTTTTAAGTTCTCAGCCACTGTTTTTCCGGCCCTTTCCCGGCTCATGACGCAGTGACTGGTCATCATGGTGATGCCGTGGCGGCCCATTTCCTCGGAGAAGC
>JANFXS010000131.1 GCA_024460105.1 Anaerotignum faecicola | reverse complement strand
ATTTTTATAGTCCTCATCGGAAGGCGCTGTAATCAGGCTTTCCGCCCAGTACCCCTGGTCTAAAAGAAGCTTCTGGTAATAAGGCTGGTTGTTTAAATAGATTTTTCATCTTCAATCCGGACCTTCCGCATTCCAAAATAGCTCTCCACCCGGTCGGTCACCTCCGCGCCGCAGCGCAAGGCCATGGCAGCCTCATAGAGGTTAGGATTCTCCGGCGACCAGTAAGCCCCGACAAAATGGAAGGCACCGTTTAACGCCTTCTTCTGAAATACATCCACCGTAATGGTGTTGCAGAGTTCCCTGCACCACATGGTGCCCTTAAATACCGTTTCGTTCTCCCGGCAGATCGTGATCTCCGTCTCGCACGGAAGCGCCGTTCCCTGTTCCAGCCGGTAATCGATCTTTACCGTCCCTTCATCAATGTCCGGCGTAAAACGAATCCAGGAAAACCGTGATTCGGACACCGGCTCCAGCCATACCGTCTGCCAGATTCCGGTGCTGGGCGTATACCAGATAAAACTGGATTCATCCTCCC
>JANFXS010000130.1 GCA_024460105.1 Anaerotignum faecicola | reverse complement strand
ACCATGGAGTTCATGAAGAACGTGCTGAAAGCCACGCCGCCGATTCCTGCAAATCCGCTGGCATAGTTCTTTGCCGCATCCCATACCTCGGGGAGCAGGGAATACGTATTGGTAAACATTGTTTCATTACTTTTAAAGGAGCTGGCCAGCAGCCACAGGAGCGGATAGATCATAAAGAATCCCAGAATGCACGCCCCGGCGTGGAAAATCACTGAACTCAACTGTCTTTTTCTCTTCATTCCCATGATTTATTCCCTCCCGGCTTCATAGTAAACCCAGTTTTTCTGAGTCTTAAACAGTATTATGGTAAATACGGAGACAATTGCCACCAGCACCCACGCCAGCGCACAGCTGTATCCCATGTCAAAATACGTAAATGCACGACGGTACAGGTACAGGACGTACGATAAGGTGCTGTCCAGCGGTCCGCCATCCGTAATTACATAACTCTCTGTAAACACGCGGAAACCGTTGATGATCTGAAGAATCAGATTGAAGAAAATGGTCGGTGTCAGCATCGGAATCGTTATCTTCCA
>JANFXS010000129.1 GCA_024460105.1 Anaerotignum faecicola | reverse complement strand
GCCCTTTGCCGGAGTCAATGGTTCCGGCAAACATAACAACTGGTCCCTGACTACGGAGGATGGAATCAACCTGTTAAATCCAGGCGAGACTCCCCACGAGAACATTCAGTTCCTTCTGGTGCTCTCCTGTATCCTAAAGGCGGTTGACCGCCACGCCGATCTGCTTCGCGAATCCGCGGCAGACGTGGGAAATGACCATAGACTGGGGGCCAACGAGGCGCCGCCCGCGATTATTTCCGTATTCATCGGCGAGCAGCTGGAGGACGTGGTGGATCAGCTTTGCAGCACCGGAGAGGCCACTCATTCCAAGGTGGGCGGCACATTAAAGACCGGCGTCAGAACGCTCCCGGATCTCTTCAAGGATGCCACTGACAGAAACAGGACATCACCGTTTGCCTTTACCGGCAATAAGTTCAAGTTCCGTATGGTAGGCTCCTCCGATTCCATTTCCTCGCCGAACGTGGTATTAAATACCATTGCGGCGGAAGCATTTAAGGAAGCGGCTGACATACTGGAAAAGGCGGAGGATTTCGATAC
>JANFXS010000128.1 GCA_024460105.1 Anaerotignum faecicola | reverse complement strand
AAAAAAGCGGCACAAATCAATGTCATGTTTATTTTATCACTATATATAGTGTTTGTCAATATTTCAAATCTATATATAGCTATTCAATCCCATGTGATTGCTAAATCGTATCAATTCTTCATATCCTCTCTACTGTGTAATATCATGAAATCTGTTTATATCCTCTCCTATAGTTTTTCTCTATCCAGCTAAGCAGCTTTTTCTCTCCCAATTCCTCCATACAGAAATCATAAAGCTTGGGATTATATGCTTTCAGCCTTACGAATTTTTCAAAGCTTGTCAGATGACAGCCCACTGGACAGAACAGACAGCCGGTTCTTTGTTCTCCTGTGCACTTAAACGGCCCACATGATGGAAAGAACCCAATCTGACCGGGAACTTGCCCCACTTCGACCACCTCACCATAAGGCTCTGCAATTTCTAACTGTTTTTCCACTGTATACCGGAGCACATCCTGTGCTCTCCAAAATCCCATTGGCTTACTAAGTGGCCTTTCGCTTTCAAAGCTATTACAGCCAGTACGAAGATATGCTTCCT
>JANFXS010000127.1 GCA_024460105.1 Anaerotignum faecicola | reverse complement strand
CCGTAATTCACTGGAAACCTATATCAAACGGATAGAACCGGATATTCTTTAGCCTATACCTCCTGGCAGCTGTCCAGCACAGAAGCAGCGCGTCTCTTCTTTTCACCTGACCGCCACGATATGAGAAACCGTCTGAGTCTGGAATCCCGGATCAACTGGTTCCCGCTTCCCTTATCCATGTGCTGCCTGGATAAATGTTAGAACAGGAAAAAGACAGCTATTCGCTGTCTTTTTCCTCATAAACTTCCCTGTTCTCTTCATACCTCAGTGTGTTGGGTCCCAGAAAATGGCCGGTTTCCCAGTGGTTATTAAAGGTATCAACTTCCTTTGCAACCTCTTTTTCAAGTTCATGACTCTCTTTCTCCATCTTATCACCTCAGGGATAGTATGGACAGCCAGGCGTCATTTTATATCAGAATACTGCGCATCATGATAAATTATATTTTAATCTGTCATCTGCTGTTCGAATACAATCCGATACCTCCCCGAACCGGTATTGGCCTCCATGAATCCTTCCATAGCCCGAAATTCCAGTCC
>JANFXS010000126.1 GCA_024460105.1 Anaerotignum faecicola | reverse complement strand
CGACGCGGATGTATTAGGAAAGACCACAACGAATGTCAACATCAACAGTGCCGGACAGGGAAGCGGCCAGAACAGTATGGAACAGGAAGTCTCCAACGCCGAGATTGTGGAAGCGGTTCTGGATAAGCGGAATTAGAGCCTCAGGCCCTGACTGACGGCAAGGAAAAGGAGCGAGCATATATGGGATTAGATGTGTTTGGAAGAATCAAAGATATTGTATCTGCAAACATTGATGAACTGTTAAGCAAAGCCGAGGACCCGGAAAAGATGGCGGATCAGATGGTAAGGAAATACGAGGATTCCATCAAGGATCTCTTGGGAAGCACAGCCTCCGTCATGGCCTCCTCCAGGGAAGCGAAGGCGAAGCTGGACGCCTGCGACGCCGAAATCAAAAAGTTTGGTACGTATGCCGAACGCGCCCTGCGTGACGGCAATGAAGAAAAGGCCCGGCAGGCGATTACCCTGAAGCAGGAGCAGGAAGACTTAAGACCGACTCTGGAGCACAGCTACGTGACCGTCAAGGTTCAGGCCGATAAGGC
>JANFXS010000125.1 GCA_024460105.1 Anaerotignum faecicola | reverse complement strand
ATCTGCTCAGAGAAGGAACCGCCTGGTTCAAAGACTTGGGATTAATCCCACTTCAAATCCCAGTGACAATAAAATAAACATGAAAATGGAGAATCAAAAAATGGAATCAGAAGTACTTTCACGATGGAATAAATGGAACCAGGAGGTCCTGGAGGACCCGGATTTAATAGATGAGCTTAAGAGTATTCAACAGAATGACAGAGAACTGGAAGATCATTTTTACCGTAATCTGGAATTCGGTACCGGAGGTCTGCGAGGTATCATTGGCGTCGGTACCAACCGCATGAATATCTATACTGTCGGGAAGGCAACTCAGGGCTATGCCAATTACCTCAATCAAAAATGTTCATGTCCCTCTGTTGCCATAGCCTATGACAGCCGGATTAAATCAGACGTATTTGCCCGGCGCGCAGCGTGCATACTGGCTGCTAATGGCATTAAGGTTCATTTATATCAGGAATTGATGCCCACTCCCTCCCTTTCTTTTGCTGTACGGTATTTAGAATGTTCAGGCGGAATCGTGATAACTGCCAGCCATA
>JANFXS010000124.1 GCA_024460105.1 Anaerotignum faecicola | reverse complement strand
AATGTTTGGAGGCGTTTTGCAAAGACTGCGATTTTGTTTTTAATCTTGCCGGAGTAAACAGGCCTGAAAATCCGGAAGACTTTTTGAACGGAAATTTTGGATTTGCTTCCCGATTACTGGAAGTTTTAAAAAAGAATAAAAACTTCTGTCCTGTAATGCTTGCGTCTTCCATTCAGGCAGAGATGATCAATCTCTATGGCAAAAGTAAGAAAGCCGGAGAAGATTTATTTTTTTCTTATGGAAAAGAATGCGGGGCAGATGTGTATATATATCGCTTTCCTAATGTGTTTGGGAAATGGTGCCGTCCTAATTACAATAGTGTGATAGCAACATTTTGTTATAATATTGCGCGAGAACTCCCTATACAGATAAATAATCCGGAAACAGTTTTGAAACTGGTCTATATCGATGATGCGATTTCAGAACTTATCTGTGCAATGGAGAAGAAACCGTTCAGACTTAATGATGGTTTTTGTAGTGTTCCGGTAGAACATACGGCAACTTTGGGGGAGATAGCAGAAGCAATCTTTTCCTTTCGG
>JANFXS010000123.1 GCA_024460105.1 Anaerotignum faecicola | reverse complement strand
CCGGACGGTATCGGTCACCACCTCCACCGCCTTGTCATAGGCCGCATCGGAAACATCATCTAACAGCGTCTCCACGTCCTCGATTTTGAGCGTCAGTTCTTCCAGCTTCTGCTCCTGCGCCGCAAGCTGCTCCTTCTGCTTCATCAGGATATAATCCTGTTTTTCCAGATAGTCCCGCCCGCCGTAGGACGGCTCCTGATCCAGATGCAGCCCATGCCGTCTGGCGATGTCAAACAGGATCGTCCGGCAGACCGCATCAAAGGTCTGCTTGCGGTTGTTGTTCCGGCCTTTGGGCTTCTCCGGGTTGGGGAGAGGGATGCCAAGTTCTTCCAGCGCCTTTTCCTGCTGGGGGCACAGTTCCCCATAGCGGTTCTCACAGTCAAAGACGTGCCGCTCATGGATGTGGGGCGTCCCCTCGTCCAGATGGAGCGCCCAGTCCAGGATGTGGATATGGGAACCGAAGCGGCGCTCAAATTCCTGATAAAACTCATTGACGATGGAAAAGAGCGTATCCGGCGAGACGGATTCTCCCATCGTGCC
>JANFXS010000122.1 GCA_024460105.1 Anaerotignum faecicola | reverse complement strand
CATTAATTCAAGAATCTTGTCGCCCCACTCACTGGTCGGATCTTCAAGAGCCTTTAATGCAGAACCCTGGATGATTGGTGTATCATCGCCCGGGAATTCATACTCGTTTAAGAGTTCACGGATTTCCATGTCTACTAATTCAAGTAACTCGGCATCGTCAACCATATCGCACTTATTCATGAATACTACGATATAAGGAACGCCTACCTGACGGGAAAGCAGGATGTGCTCTCTTGTCTGAGCCATAACACCATCGGTAGCAGCAACAACAAGGATAGCGCCGTCCATCTGAGCAGCACCAGTGATCATGTTCTTTACATAGTCAGCATGGCCTGGGCAGTCAACGTGTGCATAGTGTCTCTTCTCTGTCTCGTACTCAACGTGAGCAGTAGAGATTGTGATACCACGCTCTCTCTCTTCCGGAGCCTTATCGATGTTCTCGAAAGCAACAGCCTCACCAGTACCTAATCTCTCATGAAGAGTCTTTGTGATAGCAGCTGTTAAAGTTGTTTTACCATGGTCAACGTGACCAATGGTACC
>JANFXS010000121.1 GCA_024460105.1 Anaerotignum faecicola | reverse complement strand
ATTTGTAATCCCATCTGCTGTACATTCTCTCTCCAATGGCAATCGGTGCAGATGTATACTTTGCGACCTCGCGCAGCGCCTCCTTATTCTCAGGAAGCACCGGTTCTTCCATAAAGAGCGGATGGAACTGATCTAATTCCCGTACCAGCACTTTTGCCATGGGCTTGTGAATTCTTCCGTGAAAATCGATGGCCATATCAATGTTGTTTCCAATAGCATCACGAATTGCCCCCACCTTTTCCACCAGCTTATTCACACTTTGCAGCGTATCCACATAATGGGTAGGATCTGTAGGTGAGGTCTTAATGACTGTATAGCCTTCCTTTACAGCCAGCTTTGCATCCGCTGCCACTTCTTCCGGTGTATCTCCGTGAATGCTCCGATATACTTTAATCTTATCCTTAACTCTTCCCCCCAGCATCTCATATACCGGAGCATGATAATAATGCCCTTTGATATCCCACAGCGCCTGGTCAATACCGGCAATTGTGCTCATCAGCACCGGGCCTCCCCGATAGAAAGCGCGGCGGTACATGGTCTG
>JANFXS010000120.1 GCA_024460105.1 Anaerotignum faecicola | reverse complement strand
GTGATTGTAGGGACGGACAGGCGGGGAACTATCTATGGAATCTACGATTTATGTGAGGAAATCGGTGTGTCACCCTGGTATTTCTGGGCGGACGTTCCGGTAAAGAAGAAAGAGTGGCTGGTATTTCCAGAGGACTATGAAATTATCGACTATCCTTCCGTGGAATACAGAGGAATATTTATCAATGATGAGGAGGAACTGGAACGCTGGGCGAAGCTTCATATGGAGGAGGACACTATCGGCGTCCATACCTATGAGAAGATCTTTGAACTTCTTCTTCGGCTAAAGGCGAACTATATATGGCCGGCCATGCATGTGAATTCCTTTAACCGCAGGAAGGAAAACGGCGCCCTGGCAGACCGGATGGGGATTGTAGTCGGTACCTCACACTGCGATATGCTGATGCGGAGTAATAACCGGGAATGGCTTCCATGGCTGAAAGAAAAGGGATACGAAGGTGTGAAGTATGACTACACCATTGAGGGCAGAAATCGGGAAATTCTCCATGAATACTGGAGGGAGAGCGTGATCCAGAATCGGGA
>JANFXS010000119.1 GCA_024460105.1 Anaerotignum faecicola | reverse complement strand
GAAAAAGGCAAGAGTCTGGCGGGCAGTAAGGAGTGTCTGTTCCCACTATGACAGGGTCCGTTATCTCGATGCGATTGATACAAAGGCAAATATCCAGATTTTTGTGGAAGAGCATAAGACGATATATAGCAGCCTGCTGTCAGGAGAAATCGTTGACTTTGATTTTCCGAAGTTTTATGAAGGCCACCTGGCTACCTACCGAAAGCATTTTCGGCAGATGCTTGAGAAATATCCGGAATATTTTAATCTGTAACAGAGAATAAAAGAGGGAAAGCCGTGAAAAATATTTTTTATAAGCTGAGCGTGAGAAATAAACTAATGGTGGTTCTGTTACCGCTTGTTTCTCTGTTCATTATTATTACAGGAACTGTATGTTACTTTTTATCCTCCGCACAGCTGAAGATCAATTCGGAAAAGCTTCTGGAGGATGCCGTCCATCAGGCCAGCGTGCGACTGGAGGAACGGTTTAAGATAGCATATTCTGCGGCAATCTCTCCGTCATAAACAAATGTAAAATACTTCAGGCTTTCGGAATTCGTCAG
>JANFXS010000118.1 GCA_024460105.1 Anaerotignum faecicola | reverse complement strand
CCGGAATCAGTCCGGCTGGCACCGATCACCGCCACCTTCTCATGAAGCAGGGCCGTCAGCGCCTCGTTTAAGACCTCTTCTATGGTCCGTCCGTTGTTCTGAATCTGCCATCCGCAGTAGTTTGTGCCATCGTAGGCCACTATCAGCTTAATCCGTTTCATCTTCTTCCAAACCGCCTTATATCAGGATTCTCAAAACAATGATCACGGCCAGATAAGCGATGTAAACCAGATATGTCACGCCATCCCGCTTTGCATAATGAAGCGGCTTCATCTTCGTTCTTCCCTCACCGCCGCGGTAGCACCTCGCCTCCATGGCCATAGCCAGATCCGTAGCACGCCGGAATGCCGAGATAAACAGCGGGACAAGGAGAGGAATCATGTTCTTCGCCCTCTGAATGATATTTCCGCTTTCAAAATCAGCACCTCTCGCCATCTGCGCCTTCATGATTTTATCCGTCTCCTCCACCAGTATCGGGATAAACCGCAGTGCAATGGACATCATCATGGATACCTCATGGACCGGCAAACCGATCTTTTTTAA
>JANFXS010000117.1 GCA_024460105.1 Anaerotignum faecicola | reverse complement strand
CAACGGAGCGGTCGCAACGACCTCGCTTCTGTTCATTGCATTTGCAGTGGGACTGGGCTTCTACTTAAAGTATACGAAATTTCCCAAGATGCTTAATACGCTGTTTGCGATTGCGCTTCTCTTTCTGGCCGTTGGCCTGGGTCTGGCATTTCCTGTCTATGTTCCGCAGAGCGCCTGGCTGATTTTCGTATTTATCTATGTGATTATTGCCTGTGTGACTCCGGTCTGGGCCCTCCTGCAGCCGCGGGATTACTTAAACAGTTATCTGCTGATTGCCATGATTGTGGGATCGGTTCTGGGCATCTGCGTGTATAATCCATCCATGAATCTGCCGTCCTTTACAGCCTTCAAGCTGACTGCGGCAAACGGAAGCGTCTCATATTTATTCCCGGCACTGTTCGTTACCATTGCCTGCGGCGCTGTATCCGGCTTTCATTCCCTGGTAGCCTCGGGAACGGCTTCCAAACAGATTAAGAATGAAAAAAATATGCTTCCGGTATCCTTTGGGGCGATGCTGCTAGAGAGTCTTCTGGCTATTACGGC
>JANFXS010000116.1 GCA_024460105.1 Anaerotignum faecicola | reverse complement strand
CGTAATAGTCGCCCGATACTTCCGGTGTAAAGGTAAAGCTGGTTCCGAGAATCTCGCTCGGCACTTCCTCCAGCACAGGGTCTGCTCCCAGCACCACAGCCAGATCGTTCTGCACGTCCGCGGGATTGGTGATGTCCAGCTGCCAGTTGTCCTCCAGATCGTAAGGCACCATAACGCCTAACGGCAGTGTATATTCATTGCGGTAGAGATACGTATGGTCCTCCACCTCCAGAGGTGTCAGAAGGCCGGTATCCGCCGGTGTCTCGGAATACAGTGCGTATTTCACGGAAAACAGCGAATCTACCAGCGGAGTACTGCCGGTGATACTGTATGCATTGGTGGAGCTCTCACATCCCAGCTTTTTAAAGAACTTCGATAAGTCGGCATTGGCCGTTGACGAGAACAGGGATACGGACGGGAAATTCATCCATGCGCCGTCATTTTTCGTCTTCCTGCTGACCTTTTCCACCCGGTAAAATGTGGGATCGGTAATCCCCTCCGTCAGACTTACGCTGGCGTCATTATCCTTTACGTAGCTGGTTC
>JANFXS010000115.1 GCA_024460105.1 Anaerotignum faecicola | reverse complement strand
GCCTTTTCCTTGTCAGCCCTAAGCTGCGCCCGGATAGAGGGCTTCTTTTCCGGCTTCGCTTCCTTGCCGCGCTCTTTGTCGGCTTTGACCGCGTTAGCCAGGTCAACAAGGGAAATTGTTTCTCCCGCCTTAACCTTTGCTTCCAGTTCGTCAACGGTAGGGGTGTTGTTGATGATACCGTCAAAGTTGTTGTCGTTCTGCTCTACGGTGTCCTCGATATGCTTCAAGGGGTTTGCCTTTTCCGGCTGCTCTGCGGCAACAGCAAACGCCCGCGTCCCGTTCCCCATAATCAGATACTTTCCGTCGTCCGACTGGTGGTGAAAGCCATATCCGGCGGCTTCTATCTGCTCCCGGCTCATGGCGGTCACATGGAAAGTCCCCCTCGGTGTCTGGATTGTTTCGCCCGTTGTCAGCTCGTCCGGGGTAAGCTGCTTCTGCTCCTGTAAAAACTCCGGCACTTGCCGGAAGCCTACGCTGTCAACGTAATGCGCGGTGTCCTGTCCGTTCTGATGAAGCACTACCACGTCCGAAACGGAAAGGCTGT
>JANFXS010000114.1 GCA_024460105.1 Anaerotignum faecicola | reverse complement strand
TGCAAAGGTCTGGTCTTTGGGATTATCCACCAGCAGCTTTAGATCGTCAACGAGATACCCCTCCACCCCATACAGGATCTTAAAGGTATCGCCTTTGTCCAGGGCGTGGTTGGCATCCGGGAAGGACTGGACGCACCCGTGGTCTGTGACGGCAATGGCCGGCATTCCCCACTTTTTCGCACGCTTTACGTTATCCTTGACCTCTGTTACGCCATCCATATCGCTCATCTTCGTATGGCAGTGGAGCTCCACCCGTTTCTCCAGGCTTCCATCCATCCGCTTGCCCGTGAAGTCCTCCGACTTCTTAATACCCACCACAGAGCCCAGGGTCAGTTCGCCGTCAAACTTGTCAATAGTCGTCACACCCTTGATCTTAATAAACGTCCCCGCCTGGACGGCCGCCTTTAAGTCATCTAACTGCTCTTCTCTTGCAAACATCTTTACTGTAATCGTATCCGTAAAGTCGGAGATATCGAAGATCATAATCGTCTTTCCGCTCCGCAGTTCCCGGCTGTCCACCATAAGAATCTTTCCACGGATGGTTAC
>JANFXS010000113.1 GCA_024460105.1 Anaerotignum faecicola | reverse complement strand
GGAATTTTGCGATGGGAAACTGACCACGCTTTTGGGGCCAAGCGGATGCGGAAAGAGTACCCTGCTTAATTTAATATCGGGAATTCTGCCGCCTACTTCAGGATCGATTTTTTTCGGAGACAGGGATGTAACATCTCTGTCTCCGGATAAGAGAAATATCGGCCTGGTATTTCAGAATTATGCGCTGTATCCCCACATGACAGTGGGGGAGAATATTGCATTCCCGTTGGAAATTAAAAAAGTTTCAAAAAAAGAACGACTGGAGCGGGCGGAGGAGTTTGCCAAACTGCTTCGAATTGAAGATTATTTTACCCGTAAACCATCCCAGCTTTCAGGGGGGCAGCAGCAGCGTGTAGCTATTGCCAGAGCCCTGGCAAAGGAACCGGAGATTTTACTTCTTGACGAACCGTTGTCTAACTTAGATGCCAGACTTCGCCTGGAAATGCGGGAGGAGATCCGGCGTCTTCAGCTGGAGACGGGGATTACTACCATTTTTGTAACGCATGACCAGGAGGAAGCGCTCAGTATTTCAGATCGTATTCTGCT
>JANFXS010000112.1 GCA_024460105.1 Anaerotignum faecicola | reverse complement strand
GACGCCAGAGACGAGGGCGGTGTAAAAGGGCGCAACAACAAGGGGCTTGTCACGCTGGACCGAACCATAAAAAAGGACGCTTTTTATATCTATAAAGCATACTGGAGCAGAGAACCGTTTGTTCATATCTGCGGAAGGAGATTCGCGAGGCGGACCGGAGATTTTCTGAGTGTTAAGGTATATTCCAACCTGCCGGATGTGACGCTGTTTCTGGACGGAATCAGGATCGCGGACCGGATGGGGGATAAGGTATTTGAATTTCAGGAGATTCCGTGGACGGAGGGGATTCATTTTGTCCGGGCCGTGGGGCAGGACTGCGAAGACTGTATCACTCTGGAACGGGTCACTGAGCCGTGGGAGCCGTATATTCTCGTGGACGAGGAAGCGGCCCAGGGAGACGGGGCGGCTAACTGGTTTACAAACCTGATCGTGGAGACTCCTCCGGAAATGACGTTCGATCCGCAGTATTTTTCCGTGAAAGACAGAATCCGGGAATTACTCGGATGCAATGAGGCGATGGAGGCAGTCGTCGGAGCCATGTACTCA
>JANFXS010000111.1 GCA_024460105.1 Anaerotignum faecicola | reverse complement strand
GTAGGATTCTGCTGTAGCCTGACTGCGTCCGACCTGCTTTACCAAATAAACGTTTAGAAAGTTCCATGTGTGAGAAAAGAACAGCTGATCAGTCGATATCTTTGCTGATTTATTCTTCATAGGGAATCACCTCCGGAATGACCTTTCCAGACACTGAATCTTTCTCTCGGATAGTATCAAATGCCTTTTCTACAAGATGATAGTAATAATACGTTTCATCAGGACTTTTGTGTCCAAGGTATCTGCTTAAATATGGGAGCATAGTGTTTGTATCAATTCCCTGATGCATCCACTCATTAAATCTCTCTACTACAAAAGCATGGCGTAAACAGTGGGGTGTCGGATGTTTATCAATCGTCTTGGCAACCGGAAGCATAGCCCAATGGCGGTTAAAACTTGATTCTACTCCAGAGCACGAAACAGGCTTATGTGGATCTTTTCCCGGAAAAGCCCAGTCAATTCCGGGGAAAAGCATTTCCTGACGTTCTTTATAGTTTTTAAGTACCGGAAGGCTATCCTGTGGAAGATATACAAGGCGGTCCTTGTTA
>JANFXS010000110.1 GCA_024460105.1 Anaerotignum faecicola | reverse complement strand
AAAAGGAAGCCGCCGCACAGTTGGCGAGTGACTTCGGGCTTGCCTATGAGGACTGGAAGCCACCGGGCAGGGCAAGGAAGCCCAAGCCCCGGCAGAAATCCCCGGAAGAACAGTTCCGGGAAGCAAAGGCACATTGCTTCCGTGTCCTTGCCGATTATCTACACCTCTTACGGGTATGGAAAACCGACTATGCCCCGCACTCCCCGGAGGAAGCGTTTCATCCCCGGTTCGTGGAAGCCTTGCAGAAGCAAGCCCATGTGGAATATCTGCTGGATGTGCTGCTGTTTGGGGATACGGAGGAAATCGCTTCACTGATTACGGAACATGGAAAGGATGTGATACAGCTTGAACAGCGAATGGCAGAGCTTGCCGCCGCAGACGCAGCAAGAACTAAAAAACACCATGAACGCCATGCAGCCGCCCCAGAACATTGAGGAAATCAAGGCGGGGCTGGAAACTACCGAGAAAGGCGGTGTCCGTCAGAGCATACGGAACTGCCTGACCGTATTCCAGCGTGACCCGCTGCTTTCCGGGGCTATCGCATACAAC
>JANFXS010000109.1 GCA_024460105.1 Anaerotignum faecicola | reverse complement strand
CGCAGCGGAGATATCAGAAACCTTCCATAACTCGTTACCTCTGCTGTTATTCGTAAATGCTCCTGTATCATACTGGTCAAACAAGTCTGCAATGAGATACGTCGTTTTTCCAACTTCCCTGGAAAGAATCAGATTCACTTCCGAAACAGCTGCCGGCATTATCCTGACATCTTTCTCGGTGGCTGTCTTATATCCCTCCTTCGAAGCCGTCACCTCATATCCGGTTCCGATCTTTACGTCCGGAATTTCATAACAGCCGTCATTTCCGGTTTTGGCGGTATATACTTGGTCTTCCAGCGAGACCGTCACCGTCACTCCCTGAAGAGGACCAGACGAATTAGACACGCAGCCTTTCACACTGCCCACATCAGACAGACTCTCTCCCAGCTTCAGCTGTACTCTCGTCACAGCCTTCTCTTCCACTGTAATATCCGGGGTCTCTCCGTCCAGATAAATCTCTTTGGAAATCACCGCCGTATACGATCCCGGCTTCACACCTGCTATGGCGAAAAATCCCTGTTCATTCGTCACTGCAGCATAATCCGTATCC
>JANFXS010000108.1 GCA_024460105.1 Anaerotignum faecicola | reverse complement strand
ACCCCGGTCTTGCTTCTACAGCATTTTTACAGACCCCGGTGGCGATTTACTATATCTGGTATGTCTGCACCTATATACCGGAAAAAGCAGGACAGCTCTGGTGGGGCATCCCCGGTTCCCTCCTCATGCTGCTGCTCACATTTATTGTACCTATCCTGCTTATGAAGGATAAAAACTCACCCTATCCTTTTGAGGATCGGGAACTGTATGGCTATAACAAGGAACACGTTATGGCGCTTTGGGAAGAACGTAAAGCCGCGAAAGCCAAGAAAGAGGGGAGATAACTATGATTAAGAAGCTGGATAAATGGTGCGACATTGATTGGATCATCTTTCTCTGTGTGACAGGCGCAGTTACATCTGTGGTGGCCGCAATCTTCCGGGATAAATTACTTCTGGGCGCACAGGGCGCGGTATTTGTGGCAGTCATCATGCCGTTTCATGTACTGGAGGAGTGGAAGTTTCCCGGAGGCCTGCACTATTTTTACAACATCCTGCTGGGCCCCAGAGAGGAAGAAAAACAGGAGTCTGACCGCTACCCCATGAGCCGG
>JANFXS010000107.1 GCA_024460105.1 Anaerotignum faecicola | reverse complement strand
GGAAGTTCAAATCCCTTCTCCTGCCGGTACAGAGGAAGCGCATCTGCATACTTTTTCATACATGATATGTGATACCAGGGATGCAGAAGCATATCCGCCTGGGATAAGTGCCGGGCTCCCTTCGTCTTTCATGAACCGCGGATCCTCCGTGTCTTTACCGGCCAGACACCCATAAGTGGCGGCAATGTACACGATACGCTCCAGTTTTGCCCTGGTATAACGGAGTTCTGTCCGCATCTCTTCATGGCCGATCGGGATCATGCCGGCTCCGCACTCAGGGCACTGCTTCTCTTCTTCGGACAACGTGTTTACTTCTTCATAGTGGATTGGAAGATTTGCGAACATCTCATCATAGTCCGCTTTGGGCTTACGTTCCTGTTTGCTGGTCTTTACTTCGATGAACTCCGGCTCAATGAGCTCCGGCAATGGTTCCTCCCCGGAACCGGATCCGGAGAAAAGGCTTAACTGGCCGGGCAGATCACTGCGCCGTTCACTGGAACTGCCAAATAACTTCTGCTTGAAGTATTCAAGCTGCGCCTGCAGGTTTGAAA
>JANFXS010000106.1 GCA_024460105.1 Anaerotignum faecicola | reverse complement strand
CATGAGATGATGGCTTTTGGCGGCAGACTGGAGCGTATTCGGCAGCAGCTTATGGAGATGGAGTGTCTGACCCTTGTTGACGGTGTGAAAGGCCGGTGCCATGTTTTTGATGTGGACCGGTCTAAAATTGTGGTTTCTGTAGGGAAAAGCGGTCTGACCGGTCCGGAGCTTCAAGAACGGCTTCGGAGAGAGTACCGGCTGGAGATGGAGATGTGCGGGCCGGATTATGTGACGGCGATTACAACGGTGGCTGACACGGATGAAGGGCTGGAACGATTGTGCAGGGCGTTTATGGAGATTGATCTTGATCGGAAGCGGTCTGCGGAGGGCTGTGAGAATTCTGCCGGAAGCTGTGTGGGGAAAAACGGGGATAATGCCGGGGAAAGAAGCAGTGGAATTGTGGATAACGGGATGGAAAAGGAACGTGTTTGTGGATGGCCGGAGATTGCCATGACGATTGCCCAGGCGATGGACGCTCCGGGACAGCCTGTTCCGCTCGATGATTGTGAGGGGCTGGTTTCTAAAGAGTTTATCTATATCTATCCGCCGGG
>JANFXS010000105.1 GCA_024460105.1 Anaerotignum faecicola | reverse complement strand
AATTTATCCCTGCTGGCAAGTGAGAAATTTCTGAAAGGAATGATGTTATTTGCCCTGCCGGTTGTGGCGTTCTATGTTTTGAAAAACAAAGATATGGGTGATAATAAAGATACAGGCAGCCTCCCGGAGAAGAAGATGCTGGCCGTCAGCATGGCTGCGGCGCTTTTAATCGGTACATATGACGGCTTTTACGGTCCGGGGACAGGAACATTCCTGCTTCTGGTTTTAACGGGAGCTGCCAAAATGGATTTGAGAACCGCGTCCGGCACGACGAAGGTGGTCAATCTCTCCTCCAACATCGCGGCGCTGGTGACCTTTTTGATCAATGGAAAGGTTCTGCTTCCGTTAGGCGTAACGGCAGGGGTTTTCTGTATCGCAGGCCATTATATCGGCTCCGGGCTGGTGGTTAAGAGCGGCCGGAAGATTGTAAGGCCGGTGGTTCTGGTGGTGATTATGTGTCTCTTTGTAAAAATTGTGAAAGGATAAGGGATCGTTATGAAGTGGAAAAAATTTACGCTGAAGACCACGACACAGGCCGTGGATTTAGTCAG
>JANFXS010000104.1 GCA_024460105.1 Anaerotignum faecicola | reverse complement strand
GGAAGATGCTTACTCACAGGGCGGAAAACTGCTGCTCTGCGGTAATGGAGGCAGCGCGGCGGATTGCGATCATATTGTTGGGGAGCTGATGAAAGGTTTTTATAAAAAACGTCCGCTTGGCAGTGCCGAAAGAGAGGGACTGGGAGATCTGGGAGACCGTCTGCAGGGAGCGCTTCCTGCAATCTCGTTGACGGGGCACAGCGCGTTGTCCACTGCATTTTTAAATGATGTGGCCCCGGAACTGGTATTTGCCCAGCAGGTATACGGCTATGGCAGGCGCGGTGATGTTTTGGCGGCAATCAGCACATCCGGTAATTCCGTAAATGTGTTAAACGCCGCCAGAGTGGCAAAGGCCAGAGGACTTTCTGTCATATCCATGACCGGAAAAACGGGAGGAGTCTTGAAGGGAATCAGCGACGTATGCCTGGCAGTTCCGGCGGAGGTGACAGCCGACGTGCAGGAACTGCATCTGCCCGTCTATCACACGCTGTGTGCGATGCTGGAGGAACATTTTTTTCCTGACACAGACGCAAAATAAAAGGAATCTCTTTG
>JANFXS010000103.1 GCA_024460105.1 Anaerotignum faecicola | reverse complement strand
ACAGAAGATGGAAGCATGGATACCATGGCGGTGCAGGGGGATTACGTCATTTATCAGGGACCGCGCGTGACGGATGCCATGGCAGCCGGTGTAAGGCAGGCGCTTTTTGAGAAAAAGGAAGAGTTTGCAGCCAATAAAAACCAGGTGATGGACTTGAGTCTTTCCGGGGAAGACTGGAGGCTGGTGGCTACATATAATGAAGCGCTGGATTTAACCATCATCAGTATGGCGGCGGGGCGGGTGCTGAAGCTTCATATGATGCAGGGAATGGCATCCTATATCATCATTGTCGTGATTATGACCGCAGTCTTTATCGGCGTCAGTATCCTGTTGAGTGTAAAACTGACGCGGCCTATCCGGGTGCTGGAGGAGGGCATGCATCAGGTAGAAAATGGGAAACTGGTCCCTATCACGCAGGAGCTGAACCGCCAGGACGATTTGGGCCGACTGATTCACGGTTTTAACAACATGACGGCAAGGCTGAAGGAAAGTATTTTGAGGGAGTATGAATCAAAGAATTTACAGAAAAAGGCGCAGATCAAGATGCTGGAG
>JANFXS010000102.1 GCA_024460105.1 Anaerotignum faecicola | reverse complement strand
CGCGGAGTCAGAGACCGGCAAGACCTTTGCCGACGTGGCGGGCCAGGAAGAGGCGAAGGACGCCTTAAAGGAGATCGTGGACTTCCTTCATAATCCGCAGAAATATGCAGATATCGGCGCCAGCCTTCCAAAGGGCGCACTGCTGGTCGGCCCTCCGGGTACCGGTAAGACGCTTCTTGCCAGAGCGGTGGCCGGCGAGGCACACGTACCGTTCTTTTCCATCTCCGGTTCAGAGTTTGTGGAGATGTTTGTGGGTATGGGAGCGTCAAAGGTAAGGGATCTGTTTAAGCAGGCGAATGAGAAGGCGCCCTGTATCGTATTTATCGATGAGATCGATACGATCGGTAAAAAGCGTGACGGCGGCGGCTTCAGCGGCAACGATGAGCGGGAGCAGACGTTAAACCAGCTTCTGGCCGAGATGGACGGCTTCGATGGAAAGAAGGGCGTCGTAATTCTGGCGGCGACCAACCGCCCTGACTCGCTCGATAAGGCGCTGCTGCGTCCGGGCCGTTTTGACCGGCGCATTCCGGTGGAACTGCCTGACCTCGGCGGCC
>JANFXS010000101.1 GCA_024460105.1 Anaerotignum faecicola | reverse complement strand
CTATTTTTGTGGTAACAGGAATATCCGTATTTTCTATTCGGGAAAGACCGCAGTCAGTTCTTTTTTCAGCGATTGTGGTCTTTCCAGAATCGACATCGTCACAGTTTACAAACATCGTCTTCACCTCCTTTTCTTTTATGTAGTGTGTAGGCTTCGTATAAACTCACTAATTCACGATAGCAGGATTGATCTTTTAGTAAGTGCCAATCACTAGCAAATACACATATACGTATCTCTTTCATGCATATCTCGTTGTCTGCATAATAAGAAATTTCATGTATACCATTATCCCTTTACTGTCTATGTTGTTGCATATAAATACCTCCGTATAAACAGTTGTGGTAATTCTATCCAATCCGTTTATTGTATTTTTTTGTCATATCTCCTATAATCTAAGTACAGGCCATGCAGGGACAAGTACAAATGTGGAGGCTAACTATGGATAAACTTCAGGAGCATATCGTTCAGAATTGGCTTACATATTACAAGCAATAACGAAATTACTGAAACAAATAATGGAAAGCTGGGGTACCTGGACATAAAGTCAAGTTTAT
>JANFXS010000100.1 GCA_024460105.1 Anaerotignum faecicola | reverse complement strand
TATCCGCCATCAATTATCACCTCTTTTCATTTGCTTCTTTCTATCGTGCCACAGCAGCGCTACCACAATCAGCGCGGTCAAATAGTCGGCTGTGGGACTTGCATATAAAATGCCGTCCATTCCCCAAATCCGGGAGAAGGTATGGATCAGGGGAACCATCAGCATGAGCGGGCGGAGGATGGATAGCAGCATGGCCTTCACAGCCAGTCCGGTCGCCAGATAATATTGCGAAGACAGGACCTGGAATTGCTTCCTGAAGATGTGGGCCATATTGCCAACAACATCTCACGCTCACCTGAATTTGTGATACAGAAGGAGACAAGGGTGGCTGGACTCAGAGGGGTAACCTCTCTTTCCGATAACAGGCTACCCAGATAGACAAGATGATGATTATAGTGAATTACTCCAACTCGCAAAGGGTTGGGGTAATCTTAATTTTTACCGCGTTATTATTTGGCGCTTGCGATTATACAAAAAGAACACCGATAGATTTGCAATTTTATCACATCTCCATTAGAATTTTAATCGTATGCTCAAGCCCATCTTTTAACGTAT
>JANFXS010000099.1 GCA_024460105.1 Anaerotignum faecicola | reverse complement strand
ATACGATAGGTTTGTCAAATGTTTTTTATAAATTTATATGCGGCACATAAAATTGGATACCGCCGCTTCCAAATGGGAAATAAATACGTTCTGCTTTTGTATAAAAACGGCTTATTTATACACGATATTTAGTTTGACTTTACAGGAGCATACGCGGTTTTATCGGGCGTCAGCGGCGCAATAACTGTGTTAAAGCATCTTGCCTGTGTCCTGCGCCGGCGCGCCTTTACCTGCCCTTTCGCCTCTGGCGCACGTTAAAACTATTCGGCCTCGCAAAATTTTTTGCTGTTCAAGGCGCATGGGGATCATACGGCAAGCGTATGAAGCGCGTTAATACGGAAAATTTTTGCTTTTAGGAGTGTGCGCCCTTGTAAACCGAAGCTATAAAGAATGTATAAATATTGCTTTGGACAACTTTTGTATGCGGAAATTGGCATGCGCCAAAAGCCCGGCATTTAGCGGGACTTTTCGGTTAGCGTATGGTTCAGCGTCTGACGGTAAATATGCTTACGGCGTTATTAACAGTTTTGCGGATATAAAAAATGTTAATAACGCCG
>JANFXS010000098.1 GCA_024460105.1 Anaerotignum faecicola | reverse complement strand
ATAACAGTTAGAAATGACTGCTAATACCGCATAAGCGCACAGGGCCGCATGGTCTGGTGTGAAAAACTCCGGTGGTGTAAGATGGACCCGCGTCTGATTAGGTAGTTGGTGGGGTAACGGCCCACCAAGCCGACGATCAGTAGCCGACCTGAGAGGGTGACCGGCCACATTGGGACTGAGACACGGCCCAAACTCCTACGGGAGGCAGCAGTGGGGAATATTGGACAATGGGCGAAAGCCTGATCCAGCGACGCCGCGTGAGTGAAGAAGTATTTCGGTATGTAAAGCTCTATCAGCAGGGAAGAAAATGACGGTACCTGACTAAGAAGCCCCGGCTAACTACGTGCCAGCAGCCGCGGTAATACGTAGGGGGCAAGCGTTATCCGGATTTACTGGGTGTAAAGGGAGCGTAGACGGTTTAGCAAGTCTGAAGTGAAAGCCCGGGGCTCAACCCCGGTACTGCTTTGGAAACTGTTAGACTTGAGTGCAGGAGAGGTAAGTGGAATTCCTAGTGTAGCGGTGAAATGCGTAGATATTAGGAGGAACACCAGTGGCGAAGGC
>JANFXS010000097.1 GCA_024460105.1 Anaerotignum faecicola | reverse complement strand
CAGATAAGCTGCCAAAGCGATAAGCTACTATCATAACAAGTGCGCCAACTCCATACAATAGGAAACCAACAAAAAGGAACGAGATTTGCCCTCCGGTAGAAAGTTTCCATAAAAGTTGCCCTAGACAAACGCAGACTGATGAACAACACATAAGGAGTATTCCAGTTTTATTTTTTTTTAATGATTCTATCATAGCAGGCTCTCACTTTTGTGGATTATATTTTCCAAGCATATTAGAAAATAGTATTTTTAGCAGTTCAGAATTTCCTTTTAAAAAACTAATTTTAGTGGGGACTTTTCCTTTTATAGGGTAAGCTCGTGTCACTGGCACTTCACATACACGCAATCCTATCTGAGATGCTCTGGTCGACAAATATGCAAGTAACTCATATGTATTGAAAATATCCCGTAGTGGTTGTACCTTGGGATTGGTTAAATAATTCCTTGAATGTCCGCGAAATGCATTGGTAGTATCGGTAAAGTGATGGTGGGCTGTTAGTGAAATAACCGGAGCATGAAGCAAACGTACCGATAAATATCGAAGAAAAGGGGTATTAATTGCC
>JANFXS010000096.1 GCA_024460105.1 Anaerotignum faecicola | reverse complement strand
AAGGCTGTCAAATTAAGGGAATTAGCCTTCTTGATGCGGACCGGGTAGGAGAGAGGATCAATGATGTGCCGGTAGTGGCTACTTTGGAGAATGTGGAAGAATATGTCTGCAGAGAATGGGTGGATGAGGTATTTCTTGATTTGCCCAAAGAGGTTCCGCTTCCAAGAGATCTGATCAATGATTTTATTGAGATGGGAATCACCATTCATTTAAAACTGATTGAGATGGCAAAGCTGGAAGGTGAAGTTCAGCGGGTAGAGCGGTTGGGAAGCTACACCGTTTTAACGAGCAGTATTAATATGGCTTCCTGGAAGCAGGCGCTTTATAAGCGAGCAATGGACATTGCCGGCGGCCTGATTGGATGTATCATTACTGGAATTTTGTATTTGATTGTGGCACCATGCATTTACATAAAATCACCGGGACCTGTCTTTTTTTCACAGATCAGGGTAGGTAAAAACGGTAAGAGATTCAAGCTTTATAAGTTCCGCAGCATGTATATGGATGCGGAGAAGCGCAAGAAAGAACTGATGGCACAGAATCGTGTGAAAGATGGAATGATGTTC
>JANFXS010000094.1 GCA_024460105.1 Anaerotignum faecicola | reverse complement strand
GCCCTAAGGTTGCGATAACCAGCATAATGACATACAGGATCATATTGATGTCTCTTAAGCAGGCCAGAGCCGGAACGGAATTCTTTACAAAATCGGACCACGGAATAATGGTTCCGAAGGAATAGATACAGATCATGTAGAAACCGCCGGCAGCCAATAACGCCATACTGATCACCTTGCCGAATTTATTCCAGTCAAGGCCCTCCGCCGCTTCCTCTGCCTGCTGCGGAATCGTATCAAATCCAGCATAGAAGAACGGTGTCATAACAAGAACGGATACGATTCCGGCAAACATATTGGTCGCACTTGTCGAAGATCCCGCTCCTTCCACCTGTCCGAACGCAGGTAATATGTTGTGCGGGCCGCCCTTTACAAAGGAAATGGCCATAGCCAGAAGCATGCCTCCCAGCAGCGCCTTCGTCAAAAACGCCTGCAGCTTGGCAGCGGAACTTGCACCTTTAAAATTCAGGAAAATCACGTAGCATGCAAAGCCCAGCGCGATGATGGTCGGGAACAGATAGACATCAGCACCCATAATGGTATAGAGCTTTACAGACCGAAGAAACGGC
>JANFXS010000093.1 GCA_024460105.1 Anaerotignum faecicola | reverse complement strand
CGCCGAGATGGTTACACCGAAGGTTATAGAGTGGCTGGAGCGGAACCGGGAGAAGGATGACTGGTTCCTTCACGTCCATTACTGGGATCCGCATACGCCGTACCGTACCCCGGAGGGAGAAAAAAGCAGGTTTCAGGATGAGCCTCTGCCGGATGACTGGATCACAGATCAGATATTTTGTGAGCATCTGCGCCACATCGGCCCCCACGGCGCCAATGAGATCAATATGTGGAATGATGAGACGTTTTCCAGATGGCCAAAGCACCCGGGCAGCTTAAAGACGAAAGACGAGGCAAAGCATTTCATTGACCTTTACGATGACAGCGTTAAGTTTACCGATGACAATATTGGTCTGATCACGTCGTGGCTTAAGGAACACGGACTTTACGGAGAAGATCTGGCCATTATCATTACCGCGGACCACGGAGAGGATCTGGGAGAATTCGGGGTCTATGGGGAACACGGCATGGCAGATGAGCCGGTCTGCCATATCCCCCTGATTATCAAATGGCCTGGAGCAGAGGGAGGACGCCGTGTTTCGGGGCTGTATGACAACACGGATTTACTTC
>JANFXS010000092.1 GCA_024460105.1 Anaerotignum faecicola | reverse complement strand
GAAGAGCAGCCTCTGTGATGGTGGTTGCCGCAGAGGCAAGCAGGCTCTGCGCATGGGCCAGACGGCAGCCCGTTACATAGTCATGAAAGGTGCAGCCGACGAATTCCTTGAAAAGCCGGCAGAAATGAAATTTGCTGAAGCCGGTATAGGAAGCGATATCCTCCAGCCGGAGCGGTTCCGTACAGTGCAGATTGATGTAATAGCTGATATCTGCAAATTTTTCGGCATACTGAAGCTTTTGCTCCGGTTTATAGCGGTCCGTCTGCAGATTATTGATATCCTGTCTTCCCAGAGTTACGAAAAAGCTTGTGAACAGGCTGTGGATCGAAGCATCGCAGAATAAATCCTTTTTGTTATACTCCTCTTCAATCAGCAGCAGATAGTTTCTTAATGTCCGGGAAAGCTCAGGATTCTCCTCTTTTCTGATAATGCGGTAAGGAGACAGGCTGTTAATCAGGGATCCAACTCCTCTTAAATTCATATAAGGGGTAAAGTCCACGTCGACGATGAGGCGGGCTCCCGTGGGCGGAGTGTAAATCGTGTGCATCTCCCCGGGCGGTATGATAATGA
>JANFXS010000091.1 GCA_024460105.1 Anaerotignum faecicola | reverse complement strand
ACAACGTCGTTGGCCGGATCACCGTTGCAGAACCGGTCCACATAGATCTGATACATGACGGCGCCCTTGGCCCAGTCCGGAGTGCTGAACCCGGGAGCAATCCGGAAATGGAAGCTCTCCTGATTATCCATCGTCGCACCCAGCCGGTTGTAGTAACAGTCCTCACTTCCTTTTACCACTTTAAAGCTATAGCTGAGTTTATCACTGCCAACTGTAATTTTATATTCATAGTAATCAAACTGGCCATCGGAGTCCGTCTTCTCCATAACGGCCTCTTTCAGGCTGCTGCCATCCTCTATATAACACACATAATCCACCTTATTCCTGGCTGTTCGAAATCGTAAGTATACGTCGTCTCCGGCCTCGGGTTCTGTGGGAAATCGGAAATTTTCTGTCTCGTCGGTAAATAACGCCTCTCTGTTTAACGCCTCTGCCTGGAAGCACATATATTTATCCTTCCCTTTCTCAATTTACTCCTGTATCTATTTTATCTGATCAGGCCTGAATATACAACCCCGCAGGCTCTTAGTTTCTTCATTTTTTCATGCCCGTTCCCATGTTTTCTTCCAAC
>JANFXS010000090.1 GCA_024460105.1 Anaerotignum faecicola | reverse complement strand
ATCGAACTGCTGAAAGCCGTGGGAGTATCGCTTGAGAATGTCAGCTTTGGTCATATGGACAGGAACATGGATCTATGGTATCACCGCAGGATTGCAGACACGGGAGCGTATCTCTGTTTCGACGGTATTGGAAAAACTAAATATCATACGGAGAGCAGTCTGATTACCCATATTCTGACACTGGTGAAGGAAGGGTATGAAGATCAGATTCTTATTTCCGGAGATATGGCGAGAAAATCATATTACCGTCATTATCAGTTTGGATTGGGGCTTGGATATGTATTTGATTGGTTCCAGATACAGTTTAAGGAAATGGCAGAGAAATCGGGACTGGAGGGAGAGAAGCTTTTTCACAAGTTTTTTTATGAGAATCCACAGAGATGTATGACCTTTAAGCAAAAAAACAAGACAGGATACGGAGAGATTTTATGAAGCAGATTATATATGCATTGGAGGATGATTACGGTATGCATGCCAGGCCAGCCAGCCGACTGGCAGAGGTATCACAAAATTACCGTTCATCAATGGAAATCAAATACAAAGAAAAAACAGGAGATTTAAAAAGTATGAT
>JANFXS010000089.1 GCA_024460105.1 Anaerotignum faecicola | reverse complement strand
CCGTCGTTTATGATTATGGAACTGGATGATCAGGGAAAGGCACATTTTACCTTAAACTTTCTGGAGCCGCAGTACCATTAGAGGCTTTGGAAACCAGTGCCAGTACTTTTTTATAGTCCTCCGGCGTGTCCATATCGATGATACAGGTCTCATCTTCTGCGGAGAAATACTCCGCCCCGCCGTTAAACGGTGTCAGCGCCCCCTTGAGTCCCGCGCCGCCCTGATAAGAGAGAATCCCAGGAATGCAGGCAGACGAAATAACCGGAGGATGGCCCTTGCGCATGGAGAAAGAGGGATACAGGACGAGGGGCTCCGAACGCTGAAATTCTTCTATCAGATCTGCAATCAGTTTACGCGTTACCAGCGGGTAGTCTACCGGCAGAATCAGAAATGCCGATACGTCCCGGTCAAGAGCCAGAATCCCGGCCTTTACGGAGGTGAACATCCCTTCCGCAAAGGCCGGATTTCTGACTGTGTCTGCATGGCAGCCGGATAAATGCGCTTCTACTTCCTCTCCGCGGTAACCGGTTACCACGATGGTCCGGTCGGTCAGCCCATGAAGGATATCAGCC
>JANFXS010000088.1 GCA_024460105.1 Anaerotignum faecicola | reverse complement strand
ACCACGATGCATTTGATCATGGTCTCTACCGTCTGGGTCTCCCCCTCTTCCAGAAAGACCTGGGAACCTCCCATGGACTTGGCGTGGGCGCTGGTAACCACCTCGTCGGTCATTTTGATTTTCCCGGAATCCAGAGCGTCAAAAATCAGGATCAGCGTCATGATTTTCGTAATACTGGCGGGACTCCTTTTCGTATCTGCATCTTTTTCGTATATTACCTGTCCGGTGGATGCCTCCATTAGAAGCGCACTGGGCGCCTGTATGGACGGCCCTCCCTCGGCGTTTACGGCCTTTGCTTCTTCCGACCGGATTACCATGTCCGACGCCACGGCAATGTCCGGCTCCTGCCCCCACGCAGCATGAGACGGACAGAGGAAAAGCAGCATGCTTAAAACAAGAGCTAACAATCGTTTCATAATTTCCCCTGATTAAATCCTTTGTTTCATTGTATGGATGGGATTTCCCTTCCTATGCCAGTTTTTGCCAAAAATTTTTCCTTAATTTTCCCGTGATACGATTTCATCCTGTCTGAAAGTATGATATACTGAGTCAGGAGTTTGTACTGTGTCCGG
>JANFXS010000087.1 GCA_024460105.1 Anaerotignum faecicola | reverse complement strand
CCCAGTGTAAGGCAGGTTACCCACGCGTTACTCACCCGTCCGCCGCTAAGTCAAATCCTCTTCCATCCGAAAACTTCCGAAGATTCGCTTCGCTCGACTTGCATGTGTTAAGCACGCCGCCAGCGTTCATCCTGAGCCAGGATCGAACTCTCATGTTAAATGATTCGTTTGATCCGGGGTCAAAATCAACTAACTAGCTAATTTATTTCCCGTTTTACTTGTTGTTTGGTTCGTATACAATATTTGTATTCGTTCTGAATTTTCTCATTCAAAGCCATCAAACAATGGCTTGTTTTATTAGAATTTTCAGGGTTTTACATACTGTTCAATCTTCTGTTTTCAAAGTGCGTTTGCGTTGTTTTGTTCTCAACAGCAACTCGTTTATCTTACCATATCGTTTCTGTTTTGTCAACAACTTTTTTTATTTTCTTTTTTTCTTTTTTCACCGTTTTTCGCGGTGGAGTTACATTATAGCACATCGTTTTTATCGAGTCAACCATAATTTTACTTTTTTCTCCACGAAAGGGCAAAAAAATAATCATTTGGAAAAGAGCGGAGAAAGAGGGATTTGAA
>JANFXS010000086.1 GCA_024460105.1 Anaerotignum faecicola | reverse complement strand
CCTTAATCTCAGTTGCTTCAGGCGGCTCCGGAAATGGCTTATTCCCAGAATTGCACGCAGCCAGCCATACAGATGCAAGGAAAGCAGCACTCAAAACCAAAATGGTCTTCTTCATAATCATACCCTCTACTCTATATTTGATAATAGTATTTTATCAAACGCAGATGAAAAAGACAATAAGTGAGAAGGAGTGGCTTAATGGAAACTGTCTCATTAATCGGGCATAAGCCTGTCAACAGTGCTTTGAAGCTGTGTTACTTTCAAAGATCTTTTATTTGATGAAAAGTTCTCCCAAAAGGGAGGAAGCCGGCAAGAGGGGGATCCTGCCGGCTTTGAGTATGAAAAAAAGTTTTATGTTGAAAAGGTGTTTACCTTGTTTACGAGTATTAATATACCCAAAGAATGTGAAGAATATTTGATGAAAATGTGAAAAAAATGTGATGGATCGTTAGTGTGTATTCGCAGTAAAAAGCAGCATGGCAAACAACTGATGGAAAAAGGGAAATAGCAAAAAAAATATATGTGCAAGTTGCACTGTAAAAACACTAATTATTAGTTACAATAGTGCAAAATA
>JANFXS010000085.1 GCA_024460105.1 Anaerotignum faecicola | reverse complement strand
CCTCCATGTAAAAAGAAAGAGCGTCTGCACGACGCTCTTAAATCATCTGCTAGTACAGATGATAGTATATTGTATCTGGTATTTTGCCGCCACTCTAAAAAGACCAAACATCCTCTATTTGGACAACTTTTTTCGGAACTCGGAAGGCAGTTCTCCAAATTCCTTTTTGAATACTTCGGAAAATTTACTTGGATTATCGTATCCCATTTTAGCCGCAATTTCTGTTATGCTGTCAGAAGTATCCCGAAGCAAGATCGTGGCAGCCTGCATACGATAGGATTTCATATAAGCATAAATAGAACACCCATAAACGCCCTTGAAGCAAACCTTCATTGAGGTAAGAGGAATTTCAAATTTTTCTGATAACTCCTGCAAAGTATAATGGTTGCGAAGATCAGCTGTCATATATTCCTGCATTTTCTTTATTGTTTGTACTTGATTTCTTGCAAAATATCTTCGTTCTTCCTGGTAATCCTGAAGCGAAACCTGATTCAGAAACATCAGCAATTCCAACACTTTCACTTTTAAATAGTAAGCGATCATCCGAGGCTCCACCCGATAAAGTTCCGAAAAAA
>JANFXS010000084.1 GCA_024460105.1 Anaerotignum faecicola | reverse complement strand
CATGTATGAAAATGGGACCATCAATTACGTAAAGGCAAGGGTGCTGGAGGTGACGGATCAGCAGCTGGAGCCGGTGGAGGAAGCAGAGGGACGCTGGCTGGGAACCCAGGAACTGAAGGTGAAACTTCTTAATAAGGGCCATTCCGGGGAAATCATTACCGTAACCAATTACCTGAGTACGACCCATAATGTTTATGGGAAAAAGGGGCAGTCATTAATTATTAAGGCGGATTGCCCTGAGGGGGTGGAACCGTTTTATTCTGTCTATAATTACGACAGAACTACAGGACTTATGATGACCGGCATTGTCTTCCTGGCATGTATGGTGCTGGTAGGGCGGGGAAAAGGAGTAAAAAGTATTCTTAGCCTGGCATTTACCATGTTTTTTATCATAGCGTTTCTTCTTCCCATGATATACAGGGGCTATTCCCCCGTACTTTTGAGCATTCTTACGATTCTTGTCTCCACGGCTGTCTCCATGCTGCTTCTGAACGGCTACAGCGCGAAGACACTGACGGCTATCGCCTCTACCATGACGGGAGTGCTGGTGGCAGCAGGGGCATTTGCGGTCATAAC
>JANFXS010000083.1 GCA_024460105.1 Anaerotignum faecicola | reverse complement strand
AAAAGTACGGATTGAGCAGCGTGGAGAACTGTTTCGCTATGCATGGCGCAGTTTACACGAAGAGGATCTGCTTCCTACGAGCCGGAAGCGAAATGTAATTTCTCTGTATTGTGTGGCTGGTAACGAAAATTCTGATGCAGGGATGCTTCTGGTAATTAATATGCTTCCGGAATCAGTGGCTGGTATTTTGAGAGATATTACCACGAGCCGCGGCAGCGTATCGGGAATTTTGGCGGAGGACTCGGTTCTGTATGATGGTGCTGAAAAAAAAGAGGTATTGAGAGAGGAAGACAGAGAGAAGCTGCTTCATGCAGAGCTGGAGGGTTCCTATATTTCACAGGATCTCAATGGGGAAAAAATACTGATCTCTTACGAAAGACTGCAATTGAATGGCTGGGTGATTTTTTCCGCAGTGCCGCTTAATAGTCTGATGGCCGGCAATGAGTTTATCGGTGTGATGATTGCAGTCTGCGTAGTGATCATGCTTTTGGTATCTTCCGTTCCCATTATTGTATTTTCCAGATATATGTCAGATGATATCAAACGGATTGCATGCCAGCTGGAGCAGTATGAGGCGG
>JANFXS010000082.1 GCA_024460105.1 Anaerotignum faecicola | reverse complement strand
GCCTTTTTTTCATTCCCATTATAAAATGGAACCGCCATTATTACGTACAGATGTCATGCTGCAGCACTGTTTATGAGCTGGACCCGGAGGTTGGAAAACGGCTGGGACACGGTGAACAGGCCGATATAACCGAGACAGATTTAACACTTGTACAGGCAGGCCGCAGAACATCCGGCTGGAACCGGAAGCATTGTGAAGCCTGCGGGTATGAGACGGAAGAAGATTTTGAGTACTGCCCCAAATGCGGCAGGAAGTTTTAACATATAGTGACTGGGCACATGCAGCAGATCGGGCAAGAGAGCAATGACAGGAGACTTTTCTTTTTGGGGGAGTCTCTTTTTTGTGATGTTCTGATCTTTACTTACTGATGTTCTGATCTTTGCTTACTGATGTTCTGATCTTTGCTTACTGCTGTTTTGATCTTTACTTACTTCTGTTTCGATTTTTTCTCACTGTTATTTTGACTCTTACGAAAAAATGCGTTTATTCTGGCGGGCTGTCTTCCAGCAGATCCCTTTTAAGCTTACTCGGAATAGGTGATATAATACCGGAGGAATAAAATATTTCATAAAGTTTTAC
>JANFXS010000081.1 GCA_024460105.1 Anaerotignum faecicola | reverse complement strand
GAAATAAATGGAACCAAATAAGGGAAAAGAGAATGAACTGGGTACCGAGAGTGTAGGGAAGCTGCTTTTCCGGCTGTCTATGCCCGCCATCGCGGCACAGGTGATCAATGTGATGTACAACATGGTTGACCGCATGTATATCGGTCATATTCCTGGAGTCGGGGCGGCCGCGCTGACAGGGGTCGGCGTTACGATGCCGGTCATCATGGCGATCACTGCATTTGCCTATTTTATCAGCATGGGAGGCGCGCCGCGTTCCTCCATCATGCTGGGCAGAAACGAGAAGGACAAGGCGGAAAAGATCCTTGGAAACTGTACGACGATGCTGGTGGTGCTTGCCCTGATTCTCACTGCGGTATTTCTGGTGTTCGGGCGTTCGATTCTGCTGTTGTTCGGAGCCAGTGAAAATACGATCGGATATGCCTGGGATTACATGAAGATCTATGCTCTGGGTACCATCTTTGTGCAGCTGGCACTGGGACTGAATGCGTTTATTACCGCTCAGGGCTACGCCAAAACCAGTATGTATACGGTGCTGATCGGCGCTGTCTGCAATATCATCCTGGATCCCATCTTTATA
>JANFXS010000080.1 GCA_024460105.1 Anaerotignum faecicola | reverse complement strand
CGCTGAGAGCTGCAAAAAATCACTTATTTCCGGATTTCAGTCAGAAATAAGTGATTTTCTGCATGGCTGCTACTGTCTGTTTCTCCCCTACTGCTTGTTTCAATCCACGCTCGGTATATTATCGAAGTTCGACTGCATCCTACATAGATGTGTTGTTGACCTCATGACAGTGGGGGATACCGATTACTCTCCGCCCATCACTGCCGTTAAGTTTGGTCTTGGCAATTCATCGCACCACCTTAGAGGATGGGAGAATCCTTGCTAATATTTGTTAAACAATAACCTTAACCGGACATTTCGCCGCGCACTTCCCGCAGTTGGTACACTTCTCATAGTCGATTACCGCCACATTATTATCCATGTGGATGGCATCGAACTCACACTGCTTCGTGCATAAGGTACAGGCGATACAGCCTGATTCACATTTTGCCTTTACATCTTTGCCCTTGTCATGGGAGCTGCACTGAACGAGGTGCTCCGCCGTATACGGCACGAGCTCGATCAAATGGTTCGGACAGGAGGCCACACATTTGCCGCAGGCCACACATTTCTCCTTATCGACAACAGCCACACCGTCAACC
>JANFXS010000079.1 GCA_024460105.1 Anaerotignum faecicola | reverse complement strand
TTAGTATAGGAGAAAATTGTGTCATAAATTTGTCCGCACCATAAACATTTCATAAAAAAACTTAAAGAAATATGAGGAAATATTGAAAAATGGAAGAAGAAATATAAAATCCGGTGTAAAGCCGCCAAATGGGTTCCCAAATGGCCTGTTTATGGTATACTGGCTGTTAGAAGCAGGAAGTATGGCCGGATACGGGACGGACTTCCTATATTAAGAAAATTGCAGGAGACAGAGCGGGAGGAGAGTAACGTGCAGCTGCCATTGGTAAGTATAATAGTTCCGATTCACAATTCGGAAAAGACACTGAACCGGTGTATTGACAGTATATTAAATCAGGATTACCAGAAATACCTCCAGTGATAAGAAGAGAGGCGCCGGGATCATGGATGCCATGATGCTGATCGGAGATGCGATGCCGGAAGAACAGCAGCAGCGCTTTAACAGCATGATGAAATACTATGTTGGCATAGATGAAGAGTATTACTATAGCCGGAGCAGCCATATAGCTTCTCTGATGAAGGCGAATCAGATCATGAATGATGATACGATAGAGCCCAGAAGTGAATACGTGCTTCATAAGCT
>JANFXS010000078.1 GCA_024460105.1 Anaerotignum faecicola | reverse complement strand
ATTACGCTCCCGTTTGTGAGAGTCGTTGTGGGGCTGCTCATCATTTTGCGGACAATCTGGATCTTTAACAGCTTTGACCTGATTTTCCTTCTGACAGGAGGCGGACCGGGAACGTCGACAGAGACGGTACCCATCTTTGCCTACCGTATGGGCTGGACGCTGTATTCCCTGGGAAGGTCTTCCGCCGTTACAATTCTGCTTCTGCTGTTCCTGACGGCAGCGTGTCTGATCTATTTTAAGATATTGGATCACTGGGAAGAGGAGGTGGCGTGATGAGAACCAGGCTGCATAAAAATAGCTGGACCATACTGGCCTATGTAATTCTTACCGTCGCGGTATTGCTGGCGGGAGGACCTCTCGTTATTGTCATCTTTGCATCCTTTAAAGGCCAGTTTGAGATTGTCAGCAATACGGCGGCCCTTCTGCCGGAACAGTTTTCACTGTACTGGTTTAAGGATCTGCTCCATAAAACGGATCAGGCTGTAGCTTAAATAGCGCTGGATGTGCTGGGCGTCGTACTGAGGATTTCTGGCCTCTACGCCGGTATAGATTCCGTCGAAGATATCTCTTTGAACCTGTGGG
>JANFXS010000077.1 GCA_024460105.1 Anaerotignum faecicola | reverse complement strand
TGGTAGAAGCTGACGAATCATTTACCTGTTACATAAGGCCAACAATTCCGAAGATCACAAAACGCGATAACTATGCGGAATTGGAAGTGAGTAATAGCCGGCTGTATGTGCAGGTGGGAGAGTCAATCATGGGATATGTGCAGCCGGAAGGCCAGTACTATCCTGTTGACAAGATACTGAAGGAATATCAAGAAAAAGAGAAAATGATTTCGATAGGGATTAACGGAAAGTACTTAAAAGACGCACTGGATTCCATTAGCAACTACGATTCTGATAAAAAAATGGCGAAGATAGATATATACGACTCTGTATCCCCAGTGATTATCAGAACGGGAAGAAAGGGAGAGCGGGAGAATTTAAAAATTGTTTTACCGGCTCGTTTGAGAGATGACTAAATCGAGAAAGAAGGGGAAAATCAGTGTTCAAAACAAATAAGGTGAGTTCATATTGTTCTGTTTGCGGAAAGGAAATATCGATAAAAGGGAATGATTTGAACCAGATATTTATACACCCGTTACACGCATTAAAACATGAAATTCATTTATGGAGAGTACACCACAGAAGGATGTTGAAGGTAAGTGAT
>JANFXS010000076.1 GCA_024460105.1 Anaerotignum faecicola | reverse complement strand
CAGGGAAAAGGCTTGATAGTTTGAGTACAAAATGTTATCATACACTTAGAGTACAAATTGTAATCTTATATGAGGAGGCTGATATTCTTGCATCAAATAACGGAATATGAATTGGAACTGATGAAAATCATATGGGCAAACGGCAATAAAGCTTTATATGCAGATATTGCAAAAGCACTGGAGGACAGGGGAACGCCCTGGACGAAAAATACAATTATTACATTATCTTCCAGACTGATTGCCAAAGGTTTTTTGAAAACGGCCAAGATCGGGCGCCGAAATGAATATATCGCCATCGTTTCCGAATCGTCGTATCAGACGGCACAGGCGGAGACCTTCCTGGAGAAAATCTATGAGGGCAATGCAAAAGGGCTTGTATCCACATTAATTGAAAAGGATCTGCTTTCTGCTGAAGATATGGAAGATTTGAGAAGATATTGGGAGGGGGAGAGAGCGGTAAATGACCGAGATCCTAAAAACCGTATTGTCCCTTTCCCTGTCCGGCTCCCTGTTAATACTCCTTCTGTTTCTGCTCCGTCCGGTGATTAAGGAGCGGCTGAGCAAGCGGTGGCAATACTATATTTG
>JANFXS010000075.1 GCA_024460105.1 Anaerotignum faecicola | reverse complement strand
AAGGAACTGGGAGTTACGAGTCTGGAACTCCTTCCCGTCAATGAGTTTCCGGAGCTGATGATGCCGGAGCATGTGGATGGCAGTCCCTACGCTGTGGATAAACCCACTGGAAAATTAAATTACTGGGGATATACCCCCGGCTATTACTTCGCGCCCAAGGCTTCCTACAGTTCCGGTAACGGCAGGCACCCGGTATCAGAGTTTAAAAATCTTGTGAAGACGTTTCATCAAGCGGGAATGGAAGTGATAATTGAGCTTTATTTTACCGGTAAGGAGAATCCGGCCTTCGTTCTCGACGCGGTTCGCTTCTGGGCGGAGGAGTTCCATGTAGACGGGATTCACCTCGTAGGATTTGCACCCAATGACCTGATCGGGCGCGATCCGTATTTGAGCGGTACCAAGCTGTTTTCTACTTCCTGGATGGGCGTTCCGGGCGGGCATGAAAAGCACCTGGCAGAGTATAATGACGGTTTTCTGGTGGATATGCGCCGGGCGTTAAAAGGGGACGAGGACGAGATGAATCATCTGATCTTCCGAAGCAGGCGCAACCCGGCGGATTTCGGTGTGATTAATTATATGGCCAAC
>JANFXS010000074.1 GCA_024460105.1 Anaerotignum faecicola | reverse complement strand
GCCATGTCATTCTCGGAATCGGAAGTTCCAGATCGAAATTACAGATTTCCTTAAATAATCTCTTTAACAGTCTCTCATTTACATCAAGGACGTCTTCCACATCCACGAAGGACAGCTCCATATCGATCTGCGTAAATTCCGGCTGTCTGTCGGCACGCAAGTCTTCGTCGCGGTAGCATCTGGCCAGCTGGAAATAGCGGTCATAGCCGGAGCACATGAGCAGCTGCTTAAATAACTGCGGAGACTGCGGAAGCGCGTAGAATGAACCCGGATGAACACGGCTCGGTACAAGATAGTCGCGTGCGCCTTCCGGTGTGCTCTTGATTAAGGTCGGGGTCTCAATCTCGAAGAAACCTTCCTCTGCCAGAAATGCTCTCGTGATGATGGCGGCCTGGCTTCTGACCATGATATTTCTCTGGATATCCGGTCTTCTCAAATCGAGATAACGGTATTTTAAACGAAGCTCTTCCTTCGTCTTGCTGTTCTCCTCAATCGGGAATGGCGGTGTCTCGGACTCCGAAAGAATGCGAAGACTCTCTGCTCTGACTTCGATATCGCCGGTAGCAAGATTCTCGTTCACTCCGCC
>JANFXS010000073.1 GCA_024460105.1 Anaerotignum faecicola | reverse complement strand
CTATAATTATCGAACTCGGCCATATTCCGCTGCAGACGGTCGGTCAGTTCTTCAATCTTGGCATCCTTCGGATCTTTTTTCTCTTTTTTCTTTCCAAAGAATCCTTTCTTCTCCGGTTCCGCCTGCTTTTCTTCTGCAGGCTCCTCATCTCCGGATTTCTCATCGGCGGCATCTTCGGCACACGCTTCGGTTTCCGCGGCTTCTGTTTCGCCTTTTTCTATTTCTTCGTTAACGGAACCGGTGTCTTCTGCCTTCATGGCCTCTTCTGCCAGTTCCTCTTCTATTCTCGTCTCTTCGCTGCTCACTGTTCTTCCCTTCACCTTTCATCTTTTTTCAGGATCGAATCCAGCTGCGTCATGAGATTCCGCAGCGTATTCAAAACCTTTTCATAGTCCATACGCTTCGGACCGATGATACCGATCGTTCCTCTCAAGCCCTCGCCCAGCTCGTAATTCGCTGTCACGATGCTGCAGTCCCTCATCGTCTGCACCGGCGCTTCCTCGCCGATATAGACCTGAATTCCCGAACTGCTCTCTGAACTGTTCACATCATCGACCAGCTCCTGAAGGAGTTCTTTCTGTTCCAG
>JANFXS010000072.1 GCA_024460105.1 Anaerotignum faecicola | reverse complement strand
GTACCAGCCACTATCCCGGATACTATTATGTGGGCGGGAGAGACAGATGAATTCTTACTGTTCTGGATTTTTGCCCTGTTTGGCAGACTGTTCGGTTAAAAGAACGGAGGTGCTGTTCATGGGATTTATAAGAACACTGCTTGGAGATATCAGGCCGGAAGAGATGGGGTTTACACTGTCCCATGAACATCTGGTATGCCGTCCGCCATACTGGGTGTGGAAAAATGACGACGATCTGCTTCTTGACGATCCCGAGAAAACGCTGGCAGACATGATGGACTACAAAAGAATGGGAGGAGCAGCTATCGTGGATGCAACGGCTATTGATTATGGCCGGGAGGTAGAAGCGGTTGCAGACCTTTCGAAAAGAAGTGGCCTCCATGTCATTGGAACCGCGGGCTTTAATAAAGGATTTTTATGGGAGGCCCCACTGGATGAGAGAAGACGCGGGCTGATCGGGGGATACTCTACCTTTAAAGAGTGGATAGAAAAAAGTTCCGTCTCAGAACTCGCGGATTTCGTCTGCCGGGAGGTGGAAGTGGGTCTGGAGGGAACCAGCTGCAAAGCGGGGCAGGTGAAATTCGGCAC
>JANFXS010000071.1 GCA_024460105.1 Anaerotignum faecicola | reverse complement strand
AATGGGGAACATGGAGTCAATGGCTAAGATTCCAGTCTCCATGGGGACCGAAACGCTCTTTCTGTCAATAATACCCGGCGCCTCATTCTCGATCGGGCGGTAATCATCGGACTTAATCTCGCCTTTTCCGTCAATGGGGGCGCCCAATGCGTTGACAACCCTTCCTATATAAGCGTCGCCAACCGGGATACCGGCACGTTTCTTCGTTCTCGTAACCTTACATCCCTCTTTAATCTCTTTATCTGAACCAAACAGGATGCAGCCGATGTCATCCCGTCTGATATCCTGTACCATACCTTTTACACCGTTATCAAAGATAACGATCTCGCCGTACATGGCGTGGTCAATTCCATAAATCGTCGCGATTCCGTCACCGATTCCGATGACTGTGCCGACCTCCTGGTCTCTTGCATGTACGTCATAATCTTCAATCTCGCTTCTTAAGATGGAAATAATCTCATCTGAATTGATTGAACCCACGCTTCTCACCTCCGCATCAATATTTGCTCTAACTGTTTCATACGTCCTTTTATACTCCAGTCTGTCTCCACATCGCCGGTGCGGATCACAAATCCGCCGCCCAGACTGGA
>JANFXS010000070.1 GCA_024460105.1 Anaerotignum faecicola | reverse complement strand
ATGACACAGGCGCCGCCTCCCTGCTGCGGGAAAATGAAGATCTCTCCAACCTGTTTTGTGAAAGAAAGGATACCATTTCTCCGGACAGCTTCTGTTATTTCACCGACAACGGCATCCGTCTTCCCTTCCTTCCGGACCGGATACTGGCACAGGTGATCCGCACCCTTATAAACCACGGAATTGAACTGTACCGGGCGGAGGAAAAGCGGCAGAACCTTGAGGATATCTATCTTGGCATGGTAAAGGAGGCGGGACTATGAGTAAAAAGACAGAATTTGCCCTGGAAATGCGCAAACTGCGCCGCCGCCACATCCCAATTCTGTTCCTGATGGTATTTGTCCTCATCACGGCCTGGACATACTGGTGCATTGATGACCTGGACGTCTCCCGTCTGAATGATGTGAGCGCCATGGTATTCACCAACCTACTTCTGATGAACACGATCCTGTGTCCCATTGTCATGGCGGCCCTGGCCAGCCGGATGTGCGATATGGAACAGATGGGGAATACCTACAAATGGCTCTGTACCATGCAGAAACCGGAACATATCTACCGTGGAAAAGTGATGGCAGGCAGTTTTTATATTCTCC
>JANFXS010000069.1 GCA_024460105.1 Anaerotignum faecicola | reverse complement strand
CTCCGCCTGATTCATAATGATAGCCATAATCTGATCTCCTTGAATTATATTATTGTTGTCCTTTACTGTCCACTCTCCGGCTGAAGAGTGTCTGAAGCGCTTGAGCCTGCTTCAGCCGTCTTAAGGTGCGGCTGAAACAGCCTCAAATAAAACCATGCATTGCCGTAAGCCGTCAGTGAAAACCCGCACATGAGCCAGATCAGAAGATAGACTGGGAAAAGCTTCGCATCCATCATGGTAAAGTACATGGGAAGGCATGTAATGGCCGCCGTGGCGATTAAGTATCCCGGCTTATGAAAAGCAAAATAAAACGCATGGCCGGCCAGCTTTCCCAGGGTATTGGAAAATGCAGCGATGACCGGAAATATATAAAGCAGCAGCACTCCCGCGATCAGCCCGATACCAATCAGGCCGTAGGAAAGGAACATGGAGGAACTGCTGCCCGACAGGAGAAGCCATCTTCCTTCTATGAAAAGAAGGGCTCCCACTGCGGCCAGCACAGCCCAGATGGCTGTCGCCTGAATGAAGTTCTGCTTAAAGCTGTGAAGAAATGATTTCCAGACCGTGACATCCTCATCCTTATGCAGCTTA
>JANFXS010000068.1 GCA_024460105.1 Anaerotignum faecicola | reverse complement strand
CAGACCAGAGGACGCTGATGCACTTAAAATCGCTGGAAACGGTGGTGGAGCTGCATCTGGCCACGCTGATGGTAGAGGGGCTGCCGTACAAGGAGATATATCAGGGAGTGAAGAAGTTTATCGAAGCACTGTAGGGAACATCACGGCCGAAAATTCGGCAGCCAGTTTGAGTGGTAAGAAAAGGGCGGTCCGCTTGGGCCGCCTTACTTCATATAAGGGCAATAATATCGATATATAAAACCCCGGATTGCTCCGGGGTCAGGCCCACCGTGTTACGCATTGGTTAAGAGGCTTGATGGGATCTGTTGATTTAAATATGATAAGGAATGATAACCGCCTCATGGCGGGCCCTGCGGCCGACGACATTACATGTCGCATAAACGTTAATTCGGTTATGCAGGTATACAGCATATCTCTATCTGCACTCTTAGTATATGCCAAATACTTTAAAATGTCAACCGGACAGAAAAATCCAGACACTGTAAAGAATGTCTGGACCTCTCTGAGAAAATATAGGTTGTTGGAGAATCGTAAAACTTCCATTCGCATGTTTAGTATAGCACGTTAACAGGTGCTTGGCAAGGGGAAAAG
>JANFXS010000067.1 GCA_024460105.1 Anaerotignum faecicola | reverse complement strand
ATTTCAGCAAGAATGCCACTGGCATAAACCTTGCCGATTCCGGGAACCGAGTTGAGGACCTGGTACTCGGTAGGATTCAGCCCTTTCACCGTTCTTAAAATAGCATCATCAATTGCTTTGAGCTCCTTTTCAAATGCATTGATGCAGTTAAAGGAACACCCGATCGAGACTGTCAAAGGTTCATAAAGGCACTTGTCCAGCCTGTAAGAATCATTAGCAGCCTTTTGAAGCAGATAAGTGGCCTGCTCTGGATCATGGATGCGTCCGCGGCTTTTGGAACTGATAAAAGCAATCAGTTCATCTACAGAAGCATTTACGATGGCTTCGGTAGAAAGGTAGTCCGTCAGAACAGCTTCAGCAGTGGCACCATATTTATTGGAGAAAGGGTGCTCATCGTTGTCCAGCATGGCAAACTCGCTGAATTTCAGAAAGATGTTGTTGAGCATGTAGGTTTTCTCCCTGGCGATGCATTCTGTAATGTGAAGCCGGTGCCGTGTAAGGCGCTGGAGTGCAAGATACTGTGCCCCGCGCCAGGGCTGTGTGTTAATCCGGCCGACCCTGGCGAAATCAGCGATGACAAAGGAATCAATCC
>JANFXS010000066.1 GCA_024460105.1 Anaerotignum faecicola | reverse complement strand
GATCGTCGGAAGCTCGATACCGGTATCCATTCTGGCGGCACTGATCCTGATGTCGGTCATGGGATTTTCATTAAACGTTGTCACCATGGGGAGTCTCGTTCTCGGCGTCGGTATGATGGTGGATAACTCCATCGTTGTTCTGGAAAGCTGTTTCCGCTCCCACAAGGGGCAGGGCTTCCGGGAATATATGGAAGCGGCGCTGGAGGGAACCGGCAAGGTAATCCAGTCGATCTTCGGCGGAACGGTTACCACCTGTGTTGTATTTATCCCGCTGGCACTCTTAAAGGGCATGTCGGGACAGATGTTCGCACCCCTCGGATTTACGATTGTATTCTGTATGGCAGCGTCTCTGATTTCTGCCATGACGATCGTACCTCTGTGCTACAGCCGGTTCCGGCCGGTCGAGAAGAAAAATTCTCCGGCTTCCGGTCTGGTGCGCATGATGCAGAACGGCTATCGAAAGATTATTGGAAGGCTTTTAAACAAAAGAAAAACAGTTATGGGCGTATCCATCCTGCTCCTGGTGTTATCCTTCCTGATTGCGGGAAGACTTGGATTTGCCCTTATGCCTGACGTAGATCAGGGAACCATTGC
>JANFXS010000065.1 GCA_024460105.1 Anaerotignum faecicola | reverse complement strand
CACAATTATTCTTATTTTACCATGCCTTTCGCTTTTTTGCCATTAAAAAAGTTGACAGAAATTGTTTTTCTGTAACAGTTCAGCCTTCACTGCCGGCAGCCAATCCGATACAGAATATTTTATCAAAAAGAAACGCGGCTGTCATTCAGCAGACAGCCGCATTATCTCAGCCCAGTTGTTTTACCCTGTCTGATATAATTGATTCCACATCTTCCTTTTTAACCTTCAGCGCAGCCGCCAGTTCCCGGAACAGAAAGTCCTCGGCAAGCCGTAAATAGATATCATCCTTTGCTGTATACCGCTTTCCTTCCGCCAACCGTTTCCTGTTTTTTAGATATATGGTTTTTATGATTCTGCTCCAGCCACTGCACTCATTCGTTCTCATAATTTCTCTATATGCCTGTTCCGCTCTTTTCTCATCTGCAACCTGTATCATCTCCTGTGCCTGTATCCCATCGATCAGTTTCCATGCCTCCTGTTCCGTTATCGCACATCGCATGGAATCTTCTTTATCCACCGGGGTATAGATCGTATTTTTCTCCGAATACAGCGGTTCCAGCGTATAGTAAAGCCGGTCTTTCACTACAGAATCCA
>JANFXS010000064.1 GCA_024460105.1 Anaerotignum faecicola | reverse complement strand
CTCTCTTTCTTGTAGAAATAAAATAAGCCGCTGTTATGCGGCAGGTTGCTATATCAGAAATTCTATACGTGTAATGAAATATGATGTGTAGTTGACATCTTCGGCATTCGTGAAATGGATTGCTAAAAATCCTTCATCATTCACTGCGGATACGTCAAGGTCCCCTGTATATATCGTCCCTGAGTTGGTCATGCCTATGGTTGTGCTTTTTAACAATCCGCCTCTCTGATTAACCAGAACGTTATGCCGTGATGTGTCTGAACGATATACCATCAAAGCGGCATGCCCCTTGCCTCTTGACGATCCATTAAATTTGATAGATACTCTTACGGTCTTGAACGGAGAAAACGTTATCGACTCTTTCGGACAAAATTTGTTAAACTGTAAATTCGCCGTAGAGTATGCCATTCTTAATCCGTCACCGGTTATTTCTACAGGATTTCTAAGCACGTTATTGTTATACCAATTACATATTTCAGCGCCCTTCGCCAGGACTCCGGAAAAGGACGCACCATCAAAAGGGACATGGTTCACCGACATATCTTTTAATGTACCCGTTAATCCGCCTATGTTTATACCTTCGCGAATATTTGCG
>JANFXS010000063.1 GCA_024460105.1 Anaerotignum faecicola | reverse complement strand
ATCAGGCAAAGAGGCAGGGGAAAAACAGATATGCTTTCTATGCGGAGACGCTGGAGGACGTGATTCAGCCGGAGAGCCAGACTGATGTGGCTGAAGCGGCGGTGATGGATCAGAAACTGGCAGACCAGAACCTGACAGGTTATGTGCTGGATATCCTAAGCCGATCCCACAGCATGGAGAAATCGATCAACCAGCTGCTGGAGATCGTTGGGAGACAGGTGGATGTGTCCCGTGTTTATATTTTCGAAGACGACGAGGATGGAAGCATCTCATCCAACACCTTTGAGTGGTGCAAAGAGGGGATCCAGCCGGAAAAGGAGAACCTGCAGAGCATAGACATGGATTCTCTTGATCATTACTACGATAATTTCAGTGAAGAAGGGATCTTTTTCTGCAGGGATGTCAGTACGCTTCTGACACATCAGCGCATGCTGCTGGAAAGTCAGGGGATTAAGTCGGTGCTTCAGTGCAGAATCATGGACCAGGGAAAGCCGAGGGGCTTCATTGGTTTCGATGAATGTACGGAAAACCGGTACTGGACCGGCAGCCAGATCCGGCTGCTTCAGACGATTTCCAGGATTCTCGGTATCTTTTTG
>JANFXS010000062.1 GCA_024460105.1 Anaerotignum faecicola | reverse complement strand
CAATGGTAAATCCATATCTGTTTGGCGGATCTGCCACCGCAGTCACTGTATTTAGCAGTTCATCCCAGTTTTTCGGAACAGACAGATTTTTTTCCTCCAGCACATCCTTGCGGTACCACATGACATAAGAATGAAGGTAATAGGGTATTCCCAGAATTGTATCCCCATCCGTAAAGTTATCCAGCGGTTTTTCAAGGAAATAATCTTCTCCCAGTGCATCGATCAGAGGATTCATGGGCAGTACTGCGCCCGCCTGATTAATTGCAAATAAGTTGTCCGGATTTACGCTGCTGACATCAGGCAGCGCCCCGGCAGCCAGCCCGGCTGTCCATTTCTGAGTGAATACATTCCAGGGATATACCTCTACATTGATCGTCACATTGGGATGTTCTTTCATATATTCGGCTACCATCTCATCAATATAATCCTTGCGGGCCCCCTCCGTAAATGTATGCCAGTATGTAATCGTCTTTTTCGTTCCATCATCGGTAATGGCCGCCATGGGATCCACAGTCTCGCTCTCCTGGCCTGCGGCCGCGGCAGTACTTTCCGCTGCCGGAGCCCCCGTCTCCTTCTGCCCGTTTCCTCCGCTGCATC
>JANFXS010000061.1 GCA_024460105.1 Anaerotignum faecicola | reverse complement strand
AAGATGGCAGATCAGACAATCAACCGGCTACAGAGCGATATCACCCGAATGAGGCCGAAAGAAATATTTGCCGATGCTGTTACGGCGAGTCATACATCAATCCTCGTGGGAGATATGGCAAAGCTTTTAAAGCAGAACGGTGTAGATATGGGCGCCCAACGGCTTTTTACATGGCTCCGCGATAACGGATATCTGATCAGGCGTAAAGGCGCAGACTGGAACATGCCAACGCAGCGGTCTATGGAGATGGGGCTGTTTGAAATCAAAGAAAGTACTCATCTGGACGGAAACGGCTGTAATGTAACGACCAGGACGCCAAAAGTTACCGGAAAAGGTCAGCAGTATTTTATCAATAAATTTTTGGGAGGTGAACAGAGTGCATAAAATCATACTCAATATAATTTACCGGCTTGAAACTCTACGGAATCAGGCACCGGCGTGCGAGAAATCGGCGTACACGAAAGCTATTGCGGAAGTAATGGATATATATGACATAGCCTGCTTTAGCAAGGCAGAAAAGAAGGATAAGAAAAAGAGCCCGGCAGGTGCGAACTGCCATGGCTCAGGTAAATAGAAAACAAATTTTCATCCTCATTAT
>JANFXS010000060.1 GCA_024460105.1 Anaerotignum faecicola | reverse complement strand
AAAATCCCCCCATATCCAATGCATTTGCGCATTCTTCATTAGTCAAGAGTGTTTCATACATCTTCTCACCATGGCGAATTCCAATGACTTTAATTTCATTTGATGCGTGGAACAGTTCTTTCACGGCTTGAGCCAATATTTCAATGGTACAGGCTGGCGCTTTCTGAACCATTATGTCTCCTGATTCCGCATTTTCAAATGCAAACATAACAAGTTCCACAGCTTCTTCCAGGCTCATGATAAATCTCGTCATGGCAGGCGCTGTTACTGTCAAAGGCTTCTCTTCTTTAATCTGACTGATAAACAGCGGAATTACCGACCCTCTTGAACACATAACATTCCCATAACGCGTACAGCAGATCGTTGTCTTATCCGGAGAAACAGTTCTGGCTTTTGCTACAATTACTTTTTCCATCATCGCCTTGCTCGTACCCATCGCATTGACAGGATAAGCGGCCTTATCGGTAGAAAGACATATTACCTTTTTCACACCTTCTTCAATAGCAGCATTTAAAACATTTTCAGTTCCAAGAACGTTAGTTCTGACTGCCTCTAAAGGAAAAAACTCACAAGAAGGCACCTGCTTGAGAGCAGCCGCATGGA
>JANFXS010000059.1 GCA_024460105.1 Anaerotignum faecicola | reverse complement strand
GATGCTGGAGGCTATGAAAAGAATCACAGACGGACTCTGTGAACTGGCGGTAAAATACATAGAAGTAGGTCTGGACGGCGTCTATGTGGCTTCACTGGGAGCAGAGAGAAGATTTGGACTTACCAGAGAGCAGTTTTTAAACTGGATCGCACCTTTCGACCAGATGATCATGAGGGCGGTAAAGGAGGCTGGCGGAACCTGTTTTCTCCATGTATGCAACCGTGATGTCAATCTGGATTATTACCGCGATTACGATGATAAGCTGTATGATGTGGTGAACTGGGGAACGTTTGAAGTTCCGTGTTCCTTAAAAGAGGGAAGAGAAATATTCCATCAGAAGACGGTAATGGGTGGCCTTGCTAACCGGCAGGGGGTGCTGGCAGCAGGAAGCGAGGAGGCGCTTGTAAATACGATCCGCTCGGTGACAGAGACGTATGGAAGAAAAGGGTTTATCCTTGGAGCCGACTGTACCGTGGCGACGGAACAGGACTTATCAAGAATCAGATTAGCAGTAGACACTGCGAGAAAATTATAAAGGAGAAGGACTATGAAAAAAAGAGGATTGGTTATGATGGCGGCTGTGCTTGCGGCAGCAGGACTGGCCGG
>JANFXS010000058.1 GCA_024460105.1 Anaerotignum faecicola | reverse complement strand
ATTATACCCCATCAGCCTGGCGTTGAAGCTGTTTTGTGATCCGGCTTCCACTTCAGACTACGGTGCCATGTTCTCCATGTCAGTCCTGTCGATTTTGCCGCTGATGCTTATTTTTATCCTGCTTCAGCGGTATCTGGTGGAGGGAATTGCTTCCTCCGGCATTAAGGGATAGGTGAAGTGTATGAACCGGGAGAGAGAAGCAGAACTGAGACAATGGATTGATGCACATGAGGAGGAACTGGTCCGGGATATCAGGAAGCTGGTAAGAATCCCCAGTGTCTCGCGGCCGGAACAGGAACGGTCAGATGATACGGTGAAAGCGGCGCACTGCATGATGGAAATTGCGGCACAGTATGGACTTCATGCGGAGAATTGTGAGGACTGCTGTGTAAAGATACTTTACGGGGCTGGGGAAAACGAGGTACAGGTATGGGGGCATCTTGACGTCGTGCCCGCCGGTGAGGGCTGGATCTATCCGCCGTGGGAGTGTACAAGGAAGGGCGATTTTCTGATCGGAAGAGGTGTTTCAGATAATAAGGGGGCGGTAATCGCGGTCCTTTACTGCCTCAGATATCTGAAGGAGCATAGCATAAAGCCATGTTTCCG
>JANFXS010000057.1 GCA_024460105.1 Anaerotignum faecicola | reverse complement strand
CAAAGGCCTGAACGCCTCTGTAAGCCAGATCCTGGATTACGGCATTGAGGTGGAAGATACGGTGACTGCACGGCTGGATTACGTAAGCGGCGCCAAAGGGCTGTTCTTTGCCACCAATGCCAATTATAAGAATGAAGCGGTTCAGATCGCCATCCAGCTGGAACGCGGCGAGTTCCGGATTGAAGAAAATATTCTGTATCAGATCCTGCCGGAGGGCGGGAGAAAGAAGCTGGCTGAGGACCGGAAATTTCCGGGAACCCACTTCTATTACGGCGCCAGTCATGGAAAATTAATCGACAGATTTTACAGAGTGCTGGAAATGGGAGAAGGGGAGTATATCAGGGTGAAGGATGCGAAGATGAGCATCCGCCTGATTGATGCCATCTTAGAGTCCGGTAAGAGCGGTTCTTACAAATCCATCTTGTAATTTTAGAAAGGGGATATCACATGAAAAAAGGGTTAATTGGTATTCAGATGAGTACCATCAAAGATAAGATTGCAGAGCTTGGGGCCTACGGCACCTTAAAAGCCTGTGCGGAGCTGGGATACCACTGTGTGGAGGTTTCCCAGATTCCCATGACGGAAGAGAATGTGGCTGGAATGAAGAAG
>JANFXS010000056.1 GCA_024460105.1 Anaerotignum faecicola | reverse complement strand
AAGCAATCCCATCGATCTGCTCAAAATAGTTTACCAGAACATCATTTTTTTCCTGAAGTGTCTGATTAACAGAATCCATAACCACCTGCCTCTGCAGGTTACTGTATATCATCAGGGAAACAGCACCGCTGATTAAAAATGTGACGCAATAGATTGCCACCAGTATCGTCAATGTCTTTTTCCAAATACCAAATTTCATAAACCATTTCATACTCTACCCCTATCATCTGCAGGACCTTACACCGCCTTTCTGTTATTATAGCGCCTACTTTATTTTTTGTCATTTGATTATGAAAGAGAATCTTTAAAAGCCCCTGCCGGGAAAAACTTATCTCCCGGCAGGGGCTTTTTTGTGTAATAGGAAAGTTCTCGTAAAAATGGAATTATGTAAACTTGGTGTTCTGCCTTTGCAGAGCACCACAATCAGACGATAGGAGATGGTTAAAAAATAAAAAACCCACTGTTCCCATCATCTTCACCAAAAACATTTTCATGAAGAAAATAGTCCATATCAAGAAGGTCTTCATCCTTCATGCGTGCTATTTCAGAGGGAGTCATTCCCTCCGGAGGATTTTTTGCATATTTGCTGCGAAGCTTCTCTACAAGTTCTTTG
>JANFXS010000055.1 GCA_024460105.1 Anaerotignum faecicola | reverse complement strand
AAGATAAAAGTCCTGCAAAAGCGGTAAGAGACTTTTCGGGATTTAAAGAAGGGGAAGAACTGATCTTTACCACGTCACAGGAGTTTAAGAGCATAACCGGTCAGCTGACAGCGGGCGGTGAATACTGGCTGCATGAAGTGAAACCGCGCGATGGCTATGCGCTGGCGGAAGATGTACCGTTTACTGTGGACAGGGACGGAAACCGGCAAATCGTGGTGATGGCTGACCGTCCGACTCATGTGGTGCTGTCAAAAAAAGCTCTTACCGGGAGCCAGGAACTTCCGGGAAACCATATGGCTGTCCGTGATGAAGGGGGGAAGGTCCTGGAACGCTGGATTTCAGGTGAGAAGCCCCATGAAATTACAGCAAAGCTTACTGCCGGAAAAACGTATTATCTGTGTGAAGAAACTCCTGAATCAGGGTACGCTTATGCGGAGGAGGTCCCTTTTACCGTGAGCGAAGACGGAAGCGTGGATCTGGTGGAAATGAGAAACGATGTGACCAGAGTGCGGATTCATAAACAGGATCAGTCTGGTAATGCCATAAAAGGAGCGATCCTGCAGATTCTGGAAGCAAAAAAGGAAATTGTTATATTGGAATTTGAAACCACTGGAG
>JANFXS010000054.1 GCA_024460105.1 Anaerotignum faecicola | reverse complement strand
ATCATGTCTCTGGGGCGCGGCAAATCAACTTGATACACCTGCTTCACTCTTGCCGGACACTCCGTAAGAAGGATAATACGGTCTCCCAGCATCAATGCCTCCTCAATATTATTTGTGACAAATAAAATAGTTCTCTTCTCCTTCTCCCAGATTCGCGCAATTTCTTCTTCCATATTATATCGGGTCTGTGCATCCAACTGTCCAAATGGTTCATCTAAAAGCAATATCTGCGGGTCATTTGCATAAGCTCTCGCGATTCCGACTCTCTGCTTCATACCACCGGACAGTTGCTTTGGCAGATGCTCTTCAAAGCCATGCAGGCCCACCAGATCAATGTAATGCTGAGCCTTTTCCCGTCGTTCACGCTTCGGTATTCCACGCATTTTAGGTCCCAGTTCTACATTTTCCATAACGGTTTTCCACGGAAGTGTCCCAATCTTTTGAAACACCATTCCCATATCCGGATTTGGTCCCACCACCTTCTTACCGTCTAAATAAATATTTCCGTAATCGGGCTGCATCAGACCGGCAATCATGTTTAAAATGACAGTCTTCCCGCAGTGGCCCGGTCCCAGCAGGATCAGGAACTCATTATCCTGTACCGTAAGCGACAGTTC
>JANFXS010000053.1 GCA_024460105.1 Anaerotignum faecicola | reverse complement strand
CAGCAAGACGCCGCTTGCCAAACTCGACCACATGGCCGAATACTTAGGTCTGGGTCAGGTTTACGTGAAGGACGAATCCTACCGCTTCGGTTTAAACGCTTTCAAGGTACTGGGTGGTTCCTTCGCCATTGCGAAGTACATAGCACAGCAGACAGGAAAAGACGTTTCCGATCTTCCATACAGTGTTTTAACTTCCGAAGAGCTTCGGAAAGAATTTGGTCAGGCTACCTTCTTTACAGCTACAGACGGCAACCACGGACGAGGCGTTGCATGGGCTGCCAACCGGTTAGGACAGAAAGCGGTTGTCTTCATGCCGAAGGGCTCCACCATCACCCGTTTTAACAACATCAAGGCAGAGGGCGCAGAGGTTACCATCGAGGAAGTCAACTATGACGAATGTGTCCGTATGGCCGCCGACGCTGCTTCCAAAACAGAACACGGCGTTGTCGTACAGGATACCGCGTGGGACGGCTACGAAGAGATTCCGGCATGGATCATGCAGGGATACGGAACCATGGCGATGGAGGCCGGCGAGCAGTTAGAGGAATACGGCTGCGACAGACCGACTCACGTATTCGTTCAGGCAGGCGTCGGTTCACTTGCCGGAGCCGTACAGG
>JANFXS010000052.1 GCA_024460105.1 Anaerotignum faecicola | reverse complement strand
CCCAGGGTGTTGGAAATCGAATTAGTATATATTGTGAGGATACATGTGCAAGTCTATTCTTACAGTTTGTTTTGTCTAGAGCATTAAATATTAATTTAGAATTGTATATGAATTTTATCGATATAAACTTGGGATGGACAAATTATATACAATTATATGAGAAAAATGTTCCGGAATTTAAAAATAACATAATTGTTTTGGACGGTGATGTCCCATCTAAACCAGAATTTGCCTCAAAAGCGAGAGTTATTTCCGAGGCGGGTAATTTTTTGTTTCTTCCATTAGTTATAGAAAAAGAAATATTTATTTTACTTAAGGAGCATAATAAATTTACTCAGTTCCAAGAACATTATTCAAGTGTTACAACTTTTAATTATGATATTTGTTTTAGTGACTGGCCATTGGAGAGTGACCAGTATAATACATTAGACTATAAAAATTGGTATAAACAAACGGAAGGTGTTTTGGGAGATTATACTATTTTGTTTCGATTTTGGTGTGACAATAATCAAGAAAATATTCAAGAATTTATAACAGATTTTATACAAAAATTTAATGTACTTGCCGAACGAGCAGATGTTGATGCTTTGCCGCCTATCGAAGTAATTCGGGAGAGC
>JANFXS010000051.1 GCA_024460105.1 Anaerotignum faecicola | reverse complement strand
AGGAAAACAGTAAATAAAATTGGACTAGCCGCAGAAGCGTACGCAAAAAAAAATTTTTCTATGGAAATACATGCAAAAAGGGTGAAAAAGTTATATTTGAAAGCGTTAGAGGATAATAAAAATGAATAATCCTATCTTTTCGATTGTTGTGCCTATCTATAATGTTGAAAAATACTTGCCTCAATGTTTGGAAAGTATTACACGACAAGCATTCAAAGATTACGAAGTAATTTTGGTAGATGACGGATCAACAGACAAATGTCCGGATATTTGCGATGAATTTAAAGTAAAAGAATCTCGATGTAAAGTTATACATCAAACCAACAAAGGACTCTCAGGGGCCAGAAATACAGGTATGGGAGCTGCAACTGGAAGATATATATATTTCATGGATAGTGATGATACTATTTCGAGCAATTTGCTTGATGAGTTACAAAAGATACTTCACAAGTATGAGGTTGACATTATTGGATTTAATGCAACGGTAATTGAGGCAAATAGGCGGAGTGTACTTTCAACAGGTAAGTGTATAAATAAGATTGAATATGGTATAGAAATAGCACAAAAAAGAGTACCCTTGTCAACCGTTCCACTTTATTGCTACCGCAGAAGTTTTTT
>JANFXS010000050.1 GCA_024460105.1 Anaerotignum faecicola | reverse complement strand
AGCGGATCTGTGTCGAAATTATGATTTGATTCCGGCACCTTCACACACACCATATCAATATGAGCCTGCAGGATGACGCCGGGATGTGTCTCATAACCTGGTGACGCCGGTTTATAGATGACAACATTTCCCATTTCGTCCTGCACATAGGAAAGATTGTGATCGACGGCGAACCGCACAATCCAGTCACTCAGCATTTTCTCATTTTTTGAACCATGGGGAATCTTACACATCTCATTAAAGTAATAGCAATGTGGCTTTGTTATATCAAATTCCATACCAGTTTTCCTCCATAATCTTATCATTATCACAGCTTGGTCAATTTATATTGACCAAATGATACCAGTTTATAAAAACACACCTCTTTTGCGTCTAAGTATAATAAAAAATGATCGTTTCGTCAATAGTATCTTATGAATTTTTCACATAAAGTGTTATAAATATTGTCAAATTCTTGTCTTATTCTCTTCTTGCTTTTCATTTTATGTTGCAAACTTTTCTATTTCCCTCTCTTTTCCGTCGATAATTTAAGCATTTTATTGAGATTTCTTTTTTATTCTGCTCAATTTTTTATTGACTTGTTTTCACAACATTGTTATAATACTGTCATAATATAGATAAG
>JANFXS010000049.1 GCA_024460105.1 Anaerotignum faecicola | reverse complement strand
CGAAGGTACCCCTGATTGTGCTGGGAACAGTGCTTAAGAATTCCCAGTTGATCTGCGAGATTCCGCGGAAAAAAACGTACCCCATAATTCCGATCAGAATCAGGATGGATATGGAGGCGCAGAGATAGATGAAAAAGGTAAGAACGGAATCGGATACCCGCGTCTGTCTGCGGCAGATGCTGTTATTTATAACAGAGTCTTTATGGAAGGGAACTGCGATCTCGTTAGTCATGCTGTACATCTCCTTTCTTTAAGAGCCTGGTCAGAGAAATATTAATGATCATAATAAATGCGAACAGGACAAGACCAATGGTAAAGAGCACCTGTTTGTGAAGACCTGCCGAGTAGGACATTTCCGATACGATCGCCGTCGTAAGGAAGCGGACGGAGTTGAAGGGAAGCGGGAAATTGACGGAGCTTCCCGATACAAGGCTGATCGCCATGGCTTCGCCGATGGCGCGGCCGGTGCCCAGAACGATGGCTGTTATAATACCTGATTTTGCTGCCGGAAGTACAACCTGGAAAATCGTCTGAATCTTTGTGGCTCCCAGAGCCAGAGAGGCGCTTCGCAGTTCCTTTGGAACGGAACGGAGCGCGGATTCGCTGATATTGATGACTGTGGGGAGAATC
>JANFXS010000048.1 GCA_024460105.1 Anaerotignum faecicola | reverse complement strand
TCCATCTCCCGGCTCCCGGGGAGCGAGAGAAAGAGATTCGTATATTTTTCTTCGATTTCACCCAAGCTGCATCCGTGATAGATGATTCCGGCCGCGGTATAGGCGGAGCCGCCGCTGCCTGAGAAGAGTTCGATTCCGCTGTGGACTGCGTATTCGATGGCGGCAGAGAGCAGGGAGGAGAGCGCGGATTCCAGGGCAGGAAGCGAAAACTGTTCCTGCCCGATGATCTGAAAAACGGAATGAAGGCTGTTTAAGATAACCTGGTGGTCTTTTTTCAGCAGGCCGCCCGCGATTCCCCGTATGGAAGTATTTAGCTGTTCCAGCGCCTGCTTTTCCGGCAGACGGGTGTGGAAGGCGCCGCTCTCTGTTCCGTAGACGGTGCGGAAGGTGAAAAACTGCAGGGCAGTCTGGTAGGCGGAACTGATGGCTGCGGCAAGGCCGTCCTCCCCATTTCCATATCCGCAGACGATATCCTTTGAAAAATTTTCCAAGGCAGCGGCGGAGAGGCGTCCCAGAAAATGATCCGGTCCGAAAGGCAGCTGTGTTTGCGGAATGATCAGAACCTGGTGGTTATAGATATCCGTTACCTGGACACAGCCTGATTTTCCGGACAGCAGGCAGCCGGAGAGATTACCG
>JANFXS010000047.1 GCA_024460105.1 Anaerotignum faecicola | reverse complement strand
GGGATATACATTTTCCCGGAAATACTCATCTACATAAGCGCCCTGCTCTGCATTTAAATCAACATGGCTTGTGACCACGCACAGGCCATTCTGCTTTAGGGCAGGGAGGATGGAGCGGTTGTAGGTGGAATACTGCATGGCCACCATCTCGTGCGTCTTTACGCCAATCTTCTCCAGCTGCTCGGAGGGCTTTAGGCCGGCGATATCCGGCTTCGTATATTTTGCGTGAACCATGTCCTTTAAGGAGGCAACGCGGACCATGAAGAACTCATCCAGGTTTGATGAGGTGATGCTTAAGAATTTCAGCCTTTCAAACAGAGGCAGGTTCTTATCCCTGGCCTCGCTCAGCACCCGGTAGTTGAACTCCAGCCAGCTCAGTTCACGGTTTACATAATTGTCTGGATTGTAAAATCTTTCATCAATATCTGCCATCAGGATAACCTCCTCTTCTGTTTTAATACAGGCCGGATTCCGAAGATCTCCTAAAAGAAATCCGCTTTCTGGGCAAATGCCACCGCCTCGAGGGTCATGTCTCCCCCATACGTTGTGGTCACAAGCAGCTGGCCCTCCTTGACATTTAAGCGGCAGTCGTGGAGTTTCTGCTTATGGCTCCGGTCCATGGCGTTGGCCAGCCTCA
>JANFXS010000046.1 GCA_024460105.1 Anaerotignum faecicola | reverse complement strand
ATAAAGTAATTAATGTAGGGTTTGTTGGGAATCCGAACTGTGGTAAGACGACACTGTTTAACGCCTTTACAGGAGCAAAACTGAAAGTGGCAAACTGGCCGGGTGTTACGGTGGAGCGGGTGGAAGGAGAGACCAGCTATAAGGGCCGGCCGATCCGTGTCATCGACACACCGGGAATCTACAGCCTTACCTCCTATACCATTGAGGAGAAGGTCACAAGGAAGTGTATTGAGGATGGAGAAGTCGACGTCATCATCAATGTGGTGGATGCCTCCTCGCTGGAGCGGAATCTCTACCTGACGCTTCAGCTGCTGGAACTGAAGAAACCGGTAATTCTGGCATTGAATATGATGGATATCGTGGAGGACCGCGGTATGGAGATCGATCTTCACCGTCTTCCGGAGATGCTCGGCTCCATTCCGGTAGTACCGGTATCGGCAAGAAAGCGGACCGGTCTGGATGTGCTGATGCATGCGGTGGTCCATCACTACGAGGAAGGCCCACAGGGCACGGTGGTCAAATATACGCCCCGGATTGAAAACAAGATATCCAAGGTGGAGACGGTACTTAAGGCTCACTACGGAGACATGGATAATTTGCGGTGGCATGCCATCAAGTTTATGGAATACGATGAGAC
>JANFXS010000045.1 GCA_024460105.1 Anaerotignum faecicola | reverse complement strand
CCCGTTACAGGGCATAACATCACCATAAGGGTCGATGAAAAAGGTATCAAAACTCATGTCGCAAGGCAACAGGCGTTTTTGGCCATAAATATAGTTGATCAGACCGTGGTTGAAGTAAGCGCGGAACCACTTCTTCGGGCTGTTGCTGTGGAGCAGTTCGTTGACTAGGTTTTCTAAGTTCTTTGCAACCATCGAACGATCAAGGATGATATTCTTTGCCTCCACGAAGTAGAAGCTGTTGTGCAGGGAGGCGGTTGCAAACTCCATTCCCATTTCATCAGAAATCTTATACAGCGGCACAAGGTCAGGAGCATTCTTGTCCTGCACGGTCATTCCGAAACCAACGTCCTTCATACCCATCTCACGCAGTTTCTTCAGTGTGCCGTAACCACGTTGGTAACCGTTTTCCAGACCACGAATCTCATTGTTCGTATGCTCCAGACCCTCAATGGAAATGCGAATACCAATCTGCGGGAACTCTTTACAGAGATCTACGATACGGTCGGTAAAAAATCCATTAGTTGAAATAACGATGCGATCTGACTTCCTATACAACTCACGCACAATATCTTTTAGGTCTGTACGAATGAAAGGTTCGCCGCCAGTGATATTGGTGAAATACATCTTAGGTAGTTTTTTAA
>JANFXS010000044.1 GCA_024460105.1 Anaerotignum faecicola | reverse complement strand
AGACCGATGACCTCGCCGACTAAGTTATCCCTGCCGACGTAAACCATTTCATTCATTTTGAATCCGGGGTCGCCCTTTAAATAGATAACAGGGCCGTTGATACCGGAAATTGTGCCAGTATTATTCATTGGTGATACCTCCCTCCAGATCCTTTAAGTTAAAGCGGAAATCCCGTCTTGCCTCCTCCAGTTTTGTCTGGAAGGAGTTGTCAATCAGGATATGGCGGGATGGAATGACGGCCCGTGTGCCGCCGCCGAAGGAGTACTCACTCACGCGGATGTCGGCGCTGTTGTGGAGCGCCAGACGGTTCAGTCTCGTCTCGTCCGCCGGGTCAATGTAGATCGTAAAGAATTCGTTTCCGGCAAATTCTCTGGCGTGGCGGATCTGCTTCTCCAAAAGCTGTGAATATTCGGGAGTTTCCATGTACTGTTCCAGCACATCCTTAAGCTCCACAAAAATTTTGTCTTTCAGCTCTTCCTGTTTATGTCCGAGCTCCCGTTTGATGCCAATCTGCTCCAGGGAAAGCTTTTTGTTCGTCTCATGTTCGATTCGTTCGCTTTCCAGTTCCACCTGCTGTTCGGCTCTCCGTCTCGCATCTGCCTGATGCTCTTCAAAGGTCTGTTCCAGGGCGGCGGTATATTCA
>JANFXS010000043.1 GCA_024460105.1 Anaerotignum faecicola | reverse complement strand
AACGGATTATGATGAGTCTTATATCAGGGAAATGCTGGAACGGTTGCTGGCGCTTGGGTGTAAAACGGCTGCCCTGACCGGCGTCAGCTTTGAACCTAACAAATTGGGTGTGGCTTATCTGGATCGTGAGGGGGAGAGCTTTTCCTATTTTACGCACCGCTGTCCACAGAGCTACCATGGAACCGGCGATCTCTACTCCTCGGTAGTCCTGGGAGGTATGATGCGGGGCTTAAGTCTCGGAAGCGCGCTGACGCTGGCCGCGGATTTCGTTGTTCTCTGTATTGAGGGAACCGCCGCAGCCGGCAGTTCCCGATGGTATGGCGTCGAGTTCGAATCCCAGATTCCGAGGCTGTGCGAAATGCTCGAGAAATGCCTTTGACCGGAAGAAAAATCCAATTGTATGTTTCCCGGATTCTTGCTATAATAACAATAATGTCATATTGTGTGGAAAATTGTAAGTTATGGGGGAATTCTTATGGCAGCTACTGTTGTGTTGTCAAATCAAAAGGGCGGTGTTGGAAAAACGACATCGGCATACGTACTGGCCTCGGTTTTTAAATCCAAAGGTTACCGGGTGCTGGCTGTGGACATGGATCCACAGGGAAATTTAAGCTTCAGTATGGGTGCTGAAACGGATGGCTGTG
>JANFXS010000042.1 GCA_024460105.1 Anaerotignum faecicola | reverse complement strand
AGAAATTAATGGTTGTCCGGAAATTCGAACTGGACAGCTGGCAGGTAAAGGAAGGCTTTTTTTTGCGGCCGGAGGAGGCCGACCGGGCGGCGGAAAGCTGGGAACCGTTTGACAGCCGTCTGATGCACTGGTACGGGCCGGACCGCCATTACTGGTTTCGGACCGTATTTACTGTTCCGGAGGAGTATGGCGGAAAAGGCTTATGGCTTCGGATCAGGACTCAGATTGAGGAGTGGGACGACGCCAAGAATCCGCAGTTTCTGGTATTTATCAACGGAGAGGCGGTTCAGGGAGCCGATATGAACCACAGGGAGGTCCTCCTTGACCGGGCGGCGACAGCGGGAGATACGGTGACGGTTGATCTGCAGGCGTATTCGGGGACGCTCCATCCGGAATTTCGCCTGATTGCGGATATAGAGGAAATCTCGAAACCGGTGAAAGACCTTTACTACGATATACAGGTTCCGTTATGGGCCATGGACCGGATGGACCAGGAAGGGAAGACGGCCATTGATATCCTGACCGTATTAAATGATGCCATCAGCCTTCTGGATTTGCGGGACGTCTATTCTGACGGCTTTTACCGTTCCGTGGAGGAGGCGCGGGCCTATATTGGAAAGGCGCTGTACGAGGACCTGGCAGGCGATG
>JANFXS010000041.1 GCA_024460105.1 Anaerotignum faecicola | reverse complement strand
CCCTGATTCCTGGTAAGTATGACAATGATCTTTTCATATCCCTCGTCGATGGCTCTCTGATAGGCAATCGGCATGGAACAGCCGCCATCCAAATATTTCTTCCCGCCTACATCAATCATCCGTGACAGAATGGGCAGGCTGCTGGAGGCCTTTACCGCCTCTATGAAATCCTCACACTTCCCTTTTTCAAAATATTCCGGTTTTCCCGTCTTACAGCGGGTTGCAACCACCTCAAACCGCTGCTTCGACGCCTCAAACGTCTCAAAATCAAACGGAATCAGTGTCTCACTCAATTCTCCAAACAGAAAATCAAAATTAAAAATCGAACGGTTCTTCACCATACTTCGAAAGCTCATAAACCGCTTATCATTCACGTAGTCCAAATCCACCCGGATCGTTCTTCCAATCTGTTTGCTGATATAACTCATTCCGCACATAGACCCCGCGGAAACACCGTTTACATAGGACATCTCGATCCCCTGCTCCATAAATACATCCAGCACTCCGGCCGAAAATACACCTCTCAGGGAACCTCCTTCCAGTACTAAAGCTCCTTCTGTCATCTTATTCACCTCGCCTCCTATTCTATTGCATTTCCTCCCCCCGGTCAATCCCTTTATAAAAATCCCTTGATCCTTCCCTCCTATATGA
>JANFXS010000040.1 GCA_024460105.1 Anaerotignum faecicola | reverse complement strand
GCTTTCCGCCGCTGCCTCTTAAGCCTTCTCTGTCTTCGTATTCTGGAGCGCCTCCGCATCTCTAAATCTTCGTATCTTTCCCTATCCTGCTTCATTCGTAATGGCTCACCTCGCCCCCGTTTTACTCTTACATAAGTGTAAAGCGTGAGGGCCTGAAATGTCAACATTCATACTATTAAGCTTTTATTACGAATTTCTTCCTGTTTTTACAGTAATTCATTAAATTTTGCAGCTTTTTAAAACATCAGGCTTTTCCCATGTATATACTGACAATAGAATAGTTATTGATCAGGAAGGAAGGCATCTTATGAATCCAAATCATGAATCATGCCAGAGCCCCTGCCCGGGCTGCTGTCCAAACTGCTGCCCGAACTGCTGTCCTGCTCCAGGGCCAGGACCATGCCCGTTGGCCCCTGAAGCCCCGCCGTACCTCTGGAACCAATGGGGCCTGGCGGTCCTGTGATTCCCTGAGGTCCGGCTGGTCCCATTATACCGCGAGGCCCCTGAGGCCCAGTCGGGCCCATGGCGCCGCGAAGCCCTTGAGGCCCCGTCGGGCCCATAGCGCCGCGAGGCCCCTGAGGACCAGTTGCGCCAGTTGCACCGCGAGGTCCCTGAGGTCCTGTCGGCCCGACAGAGCCGTTTGGACAGGGACACGGGCATG
>JANFXS010000039.1 GCA_024460105.1 Anaerotignum faecicola | reverse complement strand
CAATAAATCATATACCATCGGTACCTTCTATGACCAGTTCACTTATGATGTATTGAGCGTCCATGCCCCCATCACCGGGAATTACACGACTTACGGCTATGTCGTCATCCACATGCCCCTGTCCGTCCTGCAGAACACAAGAGACGGTATTTTAAATATTGTATACCTTACGCTGGCCGTCGTATTCGGTTTTTCCCTGATTATCCTTCTCGTCTTTACAAAAACCGTTTACTTTCCGCTGAAAAAAATCACAGCAGGAGCAAACGAATACGCGCAGGGGAACCTGACCCATCATATCGATGTTAATACCAGAGATGAGATGGGATATCTGGCGGCTACCTTAAATTACATGTCAGACGAACTGAACAAGATGGAAGAGTACCAGAAGACGTTTATCGCTAACGTGTCCCACGATTTCCGCTCTCCCCTGACCTCTATCAAGGGGTACCTTGAGGCCATTCTGGATGGAACGATCCCTCCGGAAATGTATGAAAAGTACTTGACGCGGGTAATCACAGAAACCGAACGGCTGAACAAGCTGACACAGGGGATGCTGACGCTGAACACACTGGACAGCAAGGGATATTTAAACCGCACGAATTTTGATATCAACCGGGTGATTAAGGACACGGCGGCTTCCTTCGAGGGAACGTGCGAGGAGA
>JANFXS010000038.1 GCA_024460105.1 Anaerotignum faecicola | reverse complement strand
CGCTGTTCACCGTGATGGTCACATTTCTCGGCCTGATCACTACCGCCGCACTTACGGCTTCAGTTTCCTTGTAATTCGGATTCGTCGCCTTTACGTATACGGTATGCGTTCCTGCTTCCGTAAAGGTCGGGGCCGTCTCACTGTATTCTGTTCCGTTGGTTGAATACAGCAGCTTCGATCCTTCCTTCTCCGCAGACGCACTTATCAGCCCATATGCGTTTCCGTCATACGTTACTTCCCGGCCTTCCGCACTTACACGGTTTCCTTCCGCCTCTGTAATCGTCAGCGTACCTGGTACGATGCCCACCCTATAGTTCGGGTTTTTTGTATACTCTGCCGTCAGGCCGATCTCGTCTCCAACATTGTTCTTATTCTCGTCTCCGGCTGCCCTTACATAGCTTACCTTTCCAAGGTCGCCTTCCTTTACCACTGCTCCGCTGCTTACCAGGTCATCATAGTTTCCTGTAAACTCCGGATCCTTAGTTCCATACGTCTTTGACGCGCTGTTCACCGTGATGGTCACATTTCTCGGCCTGATCACTACCGCCGCACTTACGGCTTCAGTTTCCTTGTAATTCGGATTCGTCGCCTTTACGTATACGGTATGCGTTCCTGCTTCCGTAAAAGTCGGGGCCGTCTCACTGTATTCTGTTCCGTTGGTTGAATACAGCAGCTTCGAT
>JANFXS010000037.1 GCA_024460105.1 Anaerotignum faecicola | reverse complement strand
ATTCCGGCAGATTATCGACATCGTAGTAGTTGGTCTCACCGGTGGTGGCGTTGACGATCGCCACTCCGCTTGCTTCGGGCAGGCTGAACAGCCAGCGGTTCTTATAGGTAGTGATGACCCAGTACGGAACACCGTCATCATCCAGCTCGAAGGAGTAATCTGTCATACCCCGGAAGAGACCGCCTTCGAACAGGCGAACGTGACGGTTTAAGTCATCCAGCAGATAGGCATTCTCCTGATACTTGATCTTGTGGTCTGTCACCAGATCTACATCGCTGACGTCGGTTGCGGAAACGATAATGTATCCGGCGGAACCGTCCAGATTCTTTAACCATTTGAAGAAGCCGGAGTGCTCCAGCGGTACAACCCATACCAGCTTATCATTGACCTTCTGGATGACTGGTGTGCCCAGTACGACCTGGCTTCCCAGTCCGGGGTTTTCACCGACCTTCTTATCGGCCAGCTCCCTTGCCAGAGCCTTGTCCACGACCGGAAGCTGGTTTAAGGCCAGCGGCTGCACGGTATCGGTGAATTCTGAAATTTCCGGCTGTCCCAGCTGGTCACGGTAGGCCTTATAATTAAACAGAGGCATGGATATAACCGTAGCTGCAAAATACAGCACCCAGAAAATAATGAGCAGCGTAAATCCTGTTTTAATTCCCTTGACGTTCTTGTCCACACTGACG
>JANFXS010000036.1 GCA_024460105.1 Anaerotignum faecicola | reverse complement strand
GGAATGTATCCGGATCTGCTGACGGAACCGGCTGGCGGTTGTGTCACATTTACACCGGGACAGTTTAAAAGCCTGTGGATTGATATGGAGATTCCGGAAAACGGTCCGTATGGGAAATTTCCTTTTGCGGTAGTATTCGTATCGCCGGAGGGGGAGGAACTGTGCCGGAGGGAAACCTCCATACAGGTGTATCAGACAGTTCTTGGACCGCAGCGGCTCATTCATACGGAGTGGTTTCATGGAGACTGTCTTGCCGATTATTACCGGGTGCCTGTGTTTTCTGAAGAGCACTGGAAGATCATGGAGAATTTTATCGCGGCTGCCGCAGCCAGAGGCTGCAATATGCTCCTGACTCCGCAGTTTACCCCGCCTCTCGACACGGCGCCCGGCGGAGATCGGACCACGATTCAGCTGGTGGGAGTAAACGTGCTTCCGGATGGCAGCTATGAATTTGACTTTGCCAGGCTGGAGCGCTGGGTCACCATGTGCCTGTCCTGCGGCATGGTCTATTTTGAGATGTCCCACCTCTTCACCCAGTGGGGAGCCGTTCATCCTCCGAAGATCATGGCCGAAGAGAACGGGAAGGAGATAAAACTGTTCGGCTGGGAGGACCCGGCCGTAGGAGGACGCTATACCCGCTTTCTGGAAGCCTATCTTCCGAAACTGACGGAAAAACTGCGGGAATTGGG
>JANFXS010000035.1 GCA_024460105.1 Anaerotignum faecicola | reverse complement strand
TCTAAGTTGTAGTTTACATTTTTCAAGATGACTCTGAAATCTGTCGCTGTTGAGGAAAATTCGGGCTTATATGCCTCTGTGTATCCAGGCAGCTTTTCGGTTTCACTGACGATTTTGCGTAGGCCACTTCCACGGCGTTCCATGTACTTCATGCGATGGAACAGGTCAGCAATGACAGGGTTTCGCCGCATGGAACGGATACTGTAAATATCATATTCCTGAATTGATCCACCGCCAAACATACCGCCCGGAGATGTGATTTCCACCCGATCATCAAACATATCAATATGGATTTCGCTGCCAAGCACAATATAATCACGATGGATAAGCGCATTGACAAGAGCCTCTGTCACAGCTCGTTCAGCATAATCCGGTTTGTCTACACGATACTGTGCCTTTTTGACAAAACGGACTTTGGAATTATTGCGAATAAATTCACTGCCGCTGTTCAGTAAATAAATTAAATTTCCCTCGTATTCTTTATCGTCCAGCGCATCATCAAAGATAGAGCCTTTTTCCAAGCCATTCCACCGGGTACAGAACATACGGGAGTTATAAACCGTGTGCTGATCGGTCATGAGTTTTCCGGCATTGGTCAGGAGTCCATTTTTATCAGTCAAACCAAAGGAAACATAATCGGATGGCTCAAAGCGGAGACCGGTCCGTTCCAGATAGGTTGCTTCCAGAAGTGTAAAGCTGTAATCC
>JANFXS010000034.1 GCA_024460105.1 Anaerotignum faecicola | reverse complement strand
CGAGCTGGGCGGACCGGTGGGCGCACTGGTCGCCACCGTCGTGGCTGCGGAACTGGGAAAAATTGTATCAAAGGAAACCCGCGTCGACATCATCGTAACCCCCGGTGTCACCATCATCTCCGGCGTACTGATCGCCCAGTTTGTTGGCCCCGGTGTGGCCGCCTTTATGACAGCCTTCGGAAACCTGGTTAAGACGGCCACGGAGATGCAGCCCTTCTTCATGGGCATTCTGGTATCCGGCCTCATCGGAATCGCCTTAACGCTGCCCATCAGCAGCGCCGCCATCTGTATCATGCTGGCGCTCGACGGTCTGGCGGGCGGTGCGGCTACAGCCGGCTGCTGCGCCCAGATGGTCGGTTTTGCCGTCTTAAGCTTCCGTGAGAACGGCTGGGGCGGCCTGCTGGCCCAGGGGCTTGGCACCACCATGCTTCAGATGGGCAATATCGTAAAGAATCCGAAAATCTGGATCGCCCCCACACTGGCCTCCCTTATAACCGGTCCGGCTGCCACCGTAGTATTCCAGATGAAAAATATCGAAACGGCTTCCGGTATGGGAACCTGCGGCCTGGTCGGCCCCATCGGCATCTATACCGCCATGGGCGGCGGAGCCCGAATGTGGACCGGGATACTGTTTGTCTGCTTCCTGCTGCCCGCCGTTCTGACACTGGTTTTCGGAGCGTGTTTAAGAAAAGCCGGCTGGATTAAAG